>DAOPZE010000038.1:0-20477 GCA_035353255.1 Candidatus Cloacimonadota bacterium | reverse complement strand
CATCGAACCCGATCTTACGCAGTGCGGCATACATCTTCTTGGCGGTGACGGTTCCAAGCTCCATGCCAAATTCTTCGGCAAGGGAAACGCGGATAGCGGGCGCTTCCTGGACGACGACGTGTTTGGTATCGTCAAGGATGGCATTCCACACTTCATCGACTTCGCTCTTCTCACGCAAGGCGCCGGTGGGGCAATACACGGTGCATTGACCGCAATTGACGCAGGGGCTGGTTGCCATACCGTTTGAGAAAGCAGTGTCGATATGAGCATCGATGCCGCGATCGCTGAAGGTAAGGGCATAGACAGTCTGGACTTCGTTACAGACAGTGACGCAACGACCGCAGGCGATACACTTATTGATATCACGCACGATCGAGAGGCTGCTGGTGTCCAGAGGCTGCTTGTGCAGGATGGTGGGAAGTGCTTCAGGATCGACACCGAGGTTGTTCGCCAGGGTTTGGAGTTCGCACTTATTATTTGCTCCGCAGGTGGGGCATGTGACTTCGTGGTTCGAAAGGATCATCTCCACGAGGGTCTTGCGGTAGGAGCGAAGTTTCTGTGAATTGGTGGTGATCTTCATACCTTCGGTCACGGGGGTGCAGCACGCGCGCTTGGGGGCGGGATTGCCGGCAAGCTCGACGACGCAGACGCCGCAATTGGCGGTTGGGGGAAGATCGGGATGATAGCACAGGCGGGGGATATTGATCCCGTATTTATCCGCTGCTTCGATGATGGTCATGGTATCGGGAACTTCCAGATGATGCCCATCAATCCAAACATTGACTTGTTTAGCCATAGTTCAAATCCTCTTTTATCTCTTATTTCTTAGTTATAGCGATGAATTCATCTTTGAAGTTCTCGATCGCGCTGCGGATCGCCATAATGGGCGATTGACCGAGGGCGCAGAACGAAGTGTTGAACATTGTCTCGGCAATGATCTGCATCTGCTCGACGTCATCCATGGTGCCTTCTCCCTTCTTGATCTTGCTGATCAATTGGTACAGCATCTGGCTGCCATTACGGCAGGGAGCGCACTTTCCGCAAGATTCATGGCGGAAGAAACGCAGGATCGACCAGAGGATATCGACTATGCTCTGATGTTCGTTCATCACGAGGATGGCTCCGGAGCCAAGAACGGCGGCGTATTGGTTGAGGCTGGCAAAATCCATCTTAACGTCCAGGAGACGATCGGGAAGGATCACGCCGGCGGCTCCGCCAACAAGCGCTGCTTTGAACTTGAAGCCTTTCTTCATTCCACCGGCGTATTCATTGATGATGGTACGCAGAGTGGTTCCCATATCGATTTCGCAAAGTCCGGGATGAGCGACGTCGCCTAGGATCGTATAGACCTTGGTGCCGCTGCATTCAGGAGTTCCGTGTTGTTTGAAAGCTTCCGCGCCTTTCTGGATAATGTAAGGAACGTTGGCGAGAGTCTCGACGTTGTTTACGACAGTCGGGCACTGCCAGAGTCCTTTGACACCCGGGAATGGCGGCTTCCAGCGGGGATTACCACGGTTACCTTCAAGAGATTCGATCAGGGCTGTTTCCTCACCGCAGACATATGCTCCGGCACCGATCTTGAGATCGATATCGAGGTCAAATCCGCTTCCGAAGATGTTCTCGCCAATGATGCCGTAGTCCTTGCACTGCTTGATGGCAAGGCGAAGACGTTCGATGCAGAGCTTGTATTCACCCCGGATATAGATCCATGCTTTTGTGGCTCCGACTGCGCGTGCGGCGATCATGATGCCTTCGAGGAGCTGATGCGGGTCACCTTCCATTATCAAACGATCTTTAAAGGTGCCGGGTTCGCCTTCGTCGGCATTAACGACGATATACTTCTGAGGAGCGTCGATCGGAGCCGTAAACGTCCATTTCACTCCGGTGGGGAAGCCCGCGCCACCACGTCCGCGAAGACCGGAGGCTTTTACTTCATTGATGATCTCGGCTGGCTGCATCTGAGTAAGGGCTTTTTCCCAAGCCTCATAACCGCCGGCACCGATATATTCGTCTATGCTTTCCGGATCGATGATACCGGAATTGCGCAGAACGATACGGCTTTCGTAATTGAACTTTGGCTGGAACTTGGTCGCTGAATCGAAGAGCAACCGGCTTACGGGACGTCCCTTGAGGAAATGTTCCGAGACTAGCTCGGGGATGTCTTCAAGTTTCAGATCACTGTAGCTGATGTTCTCCGGATAAACCGTGACGCAGATTCCTTTTCCGAAGAATCCAAGAGGACCTGTTTCCAGGATATTGATCTCCTCGGTAAGCTCGTGCTTAGCAAGCTCCTGGCGCAGAGTGGGAATGAATGCCTGAACTCCGGCATTGAGTGAGGTCTCGCTGATGCCGATCAGGATGTGACTGCGATAGAACTTCATTATTTCCTCCCTCTGATCTTGGTGATGATCTCTTCGACACGTTCTTCGGTGAGATCACCATAGACGTCATCGTTGATCATCATGACAGGGGCATTACCACAGACGCCGAGGCAGGCGCAGAGCTCAAGAGTGAACTCGCCGTCCTTGGTCGTTTCTCCGGTTTCGACTCCCAGGAGGATATGAAGCTTGCGGAGGATGTTTTCCGAGCCTTTGATGTAGCAGGGTGGAGATTCGCACAGGCGGATGATGTTCTTTCCTCGAGGCTTGGTGCTGTACATCGTGTAGAATGTCAGGACGCCATAGATGTGATTGGCGTGGATATTCAGATACTGCGCGATATAGTCCACAGCTTCCTCAGAAATATAATGCTGAGGATGTGTGTCCTGGATCTCGTGCAGGATATAGATCAGGTTATCCTTGGTAGGAGCATATTTACTGCAAATCTCTTGGTACATAAGAACTCCTTAGTCTTCGGATTCGAGAGCTTTTTTCTCGGCTATTTTATGGGCAACTACTTCTGGATGCATGCCTGCAATTTTGTCGATCGCTTTGACAGGACAGACTTCCATGCAGTTGCCGCACTTGATGCAATCAAGCTGGTGGATCGTGTATTTTTCCTCGCGGGAACCGCTGATGCAGGTGACGGGACACTTGCGGGCGCAAAGTGAGCAACCTATGCACTTGTCTTTATCGATGTTGAAGTGCATGAGAGGCAGGCAGACTTTGTTGGCGCAAGCTTTATCGCGAATGTGGGCTTCATACTCATTACGGAAATAGCGTAGAGTACTAAGGACAGGATTCGGTGCTGTCTGGCCCAAACCGCAGAGAGAAAGCTTGTTGACCGCTTCTCCCAAACGGATAAGCTCGTCGATGTCGCCTTCCTTGCCTTCACCATTGGTGATGCGTTCCAGGATCTCATAGAGCTGCTTGAGTCCGATACGGCAGGGAGAGCACTTTCCGCAGGATTCATCCACGCAGAAATCCATGAAGAACTTGGCGACATTCACCATGCACTTCTGGTCGTTCATCACGATAACACCGCCGGAGCCCATCATAGCGCCTTTTTCCTTGAGAGTCTCATAATCCACTGGAACATCAAGATGTTCCGTCGTGAGACATCCTCCGGAAGGTCCGCCAAGCTGGACAGCCTTGAAGTTACGGTCACCGACCATACCGCCGCCGACATCGAAGATCAGCTCACGCAGGGTGATGCCCATTGGGACTTCGACCAATCCGGTATTACGGATATCGCCAGTGAGGGCGAACACCTTGGTGCCCTTGGAGGTAGCTGTTCCCATGGAAGCAAACCACTCAGCGCCTTTGCGGAAGATGGTGGGAATATTACCGAGAGTCTCGACGTTGTTCACCACGGTGGGTTTGCCCCAGAGACCGCTGACGGCTGGATAAGGAGGCTTGGGAGAGGGATTGCCGCGATTACCTTCGATGGAGTGGATCAGAGCAGTCTCTTCTCCGCAGACGAAGGCTCCCGCGCCGGTACGCACTTCAGCGTCAAAGCAGAAGTCGCTTCCGAAGATGTTTTCACCCATCAGACCCATTTCATGAGCCTGCGCGATAGCCATTTTGATGCGCTTGATCGCGAGGGGATATTCAGCGCGGATATAGAGGTAACCACGGGACGCCCCCATTGCGTAGGCACCGATCATCATACCTTCGAGGATACGATGCGGATCGCCTTCGAGTAGGGAACGGTCCATGAACGCGCCGGGGTCGCCCTCGTCGCCGTTGCAGATATAGTACTTCTGGTCAGCTACGGCATCATGCACCATTTTCCACTTGATGTGAGTGGGGAATCCGCCGCCGCCTCTTCCGCGTAAACCGGAGTTCTTGATGATCTCGATCACGTCGAGAGGCTTCATCGTAGTAAGTACTGTTCCCAGTGCCTCATAACCACCGGTGGCGATGTACTCGTCCAAGCTTTCGGGATCGATGTAGCCGCAGTTTTCGAGCGCGACCTTGATCTGTTTCTGGTAAAATGGGACGTCTTTCTGAGCAGGGATGGTCTTTTCATCCATATCTTGCAACATCAGACGCTTGACCGGTCTGCCCTTCTCAAAATGTTCTGTGACGATCTCTTCGACGTCTTCGACGGTCACCTTCTTGTAGAAGATACCTTCAGGATAGATGACCATGACCGGACCGTAGTCGCAGGGTCCCATACATCCTGTTTCGATGATGTTGATTTCGCTCGTCAGTCCTTTTTGATCGAGGACTTCGTGAAACTTCTCCTTGATCTTCAGCGAACCGGCTGATACACAACCGGATCCACAGCAGATCAGCAGATCAATACGTTTTAGTGACATTTTACAGCTCTCCTTCCTTAGTTGCCGGTGGCGACTACATAATCGGAGACGATTCTGCCATTAACGATGTGTTCCACGACTACTTTCTTGACTTTTTCAGGGCTCATGTTACCGTAGGTGATCTTTTCCTTACCTTCTTCGATAACATCGACCACAGGTTCCATAGAAGAAAGCCCCTTTTCGCCTGTCTGTGTCACCAGGACATCGGTCAGGTTACGGTTCGCGATCTCTTCCAGGAAAGTCTTCATCACTTCACGCGCACCCATAGCGATTCCGGATGTTCCCATCCCGACCACGATTTTCATGCGCACGTTTCCGCCACGAAGCTTCATTTCTTCCTGGGCTTTCTCACGGATTTTCTTCAGGTCTGCAAGTGTTTTCATCAGACATCCTCCATGTTTGTATTTTGTATTCCTTCTAATAATGATTGGTCTATGTATTCTATAACATCAGGATAGGTGAGCGGGATATCACCCAGTTCTTCTTTGATCGCGGCAGTATCAAACAGGAATGATTGCGTGGCAAAGGGACTCTGATAGATGAGGTTGATGTAAAAATCCACTTCGCTATGCCCCACAACCGCCCCAAGGAGAGTATCCTTGAGGTTGCCCAGAGGCATTCTGTCGATATGATCCAGTTGAAAGTCAACGGTCAGCACCGTGCCAAAGCCGGGTTCGCTTGCCATCTTGAATGAGCCGTTACATAGTTCGGCATTTTGTTTAAACAGAGGTATCCCGAGCCCGACTTTCTTTTCGCGCTCGAGTTTGCTGGTATAAAAGGGGTCCTGAGCCATCTGCATGGTCTGGGAATCCATCCCGATCCCATCGTCTTCGACGATCAGCCGGAGGACATTCTCTGGGACATTGTTGATCACACGCACCTTGATGTGTTTTGCCCCTGCCCGAACCGAATTCTCGATTATGTCCAGAAGGTGCAACGATATATCTTGCATGGCTCAGATCAATCGAAACGCTTCAGTATCTCAGCGATCTTGTCTTTGTTCTCGCTTCTGCCAAACGCTTCTTCACCGATGACGAAGACCGGCGCAAGGGAGCAGGCACCGACGCAGCGAACCGCACTCATGGTGAAACGTCCGTCCGGAGTGGTTTCGCCCATCTGGATGCCCAGCAGGTCAGAGATCATTTGGATCAGCCTGGGTGCGCCTTTGACGAAACAAGCAGTACCGGTACAAACGTTGATGATGTACTTGCCGCGGGGCTTCATGCTAAAGAAATTGTAGAATGTCACTATCCCATAGATCTTGCTGGCGGGAATGTTCATTTCAGAGGCGACAAATTCCTGAACTTCGACGGGAAGATAGCCAAAGATCTCCTGTGCGATCCTAAGGATCTCGATCACGGGGTTCTGAAGGTTCTTCTTCTCTTCAATAACCTGATGCAACTTCTCATAAAGTGCATTGTCAAACTGGGTTGAGGGAGTCATTTCTCCTCCTTGTTCTCTATTTTTTATATTTCTATTCTTCGTTCTTCAAGTCCCAGAGCAGCCTGTCGCAGCTCTTTCACGGTCGGCTCGGCGACCCGGATCAGCGAGTATCCTGAGCCCAGATCATCCAGATAGTGGGCGTCTGAACTACGGATCAGTGCCTTGCCCGCAAAGAAGGGCTGTCTCGAGATCCACTTCAGCGCGTCACACCTTGCCGTCAAGCCATAGGCATCGAACACCGGATCATCCGGCATAAAGCCCAATTGGCTGATAATGCTGTTCGCCGAAGCGTCAACATGAGCCGGCATCACAAACCCACCGTAAGATACCGCGTGGTCATATAACTCGCTAATATCCCATAAAGATGAGTTAGCCAAGGCACGATTCTCCATTCTTATTATGTCCTCATTTTCGTCAATAACAACTTGATCACCAAAGAAATCTACATCGTTCTCCATGGGGATCAAGGAGTTATAGAGCTCGTGATCGAAGTCCGAAGCCGCATCAATATCGTCAAAATAGACCAGAAAGTGGATTTCTTCCGCGCTTTGAACTTCAACTCCCCAACTGAAGGCTAGTCCTGCGTCTCTCGCAACCTTCCCATAGGCGGGACAATTTGCCATACTGTTATGATCGGTTATGGCGATCCAATCCAACCCCAGCGCTTTTGCCCGTGCGACGACTGCTCCGGGGGACATTTCCAGACCCCCGCAGGGGGAAAGAACAGAATGGATGTGCAGATCGGCGCGGTAGGTGCGCATCAGGGGAAGCGGTTAATATCCCAAGAGTTTATATAATATGCCAACCACGTCGAATGTGGGCTGAGAGCTGCAAATGAGGCAAACCCCTTCTTCCAGGGCTTTTTCCACCACAGCCGTATCGGGGATACTGTCCTTGGCAAAGATGATCGCGGGGATGCCTGCCATGGAGGCGACTGCCACCACGTTCATATGTTTCATGATCGTGATCCAGGCTTGTCCGGGTTTGGCGTTGCCCATCACATCGGACAGCATATCGGAAACGTAAGCGCCGGTAAGTTCGATCTCGGAGGGCTTGATCGCGGGGGTGAGATTCTGCCCCTTGATCGCTTCCATGTAAGTACTAAGAGTTAGAGACATAAGTATTTATCCTACTGTTTATTATTCTTCGGAATCATCCTCAGCCCCTTCATCGTGGCTGTGGCGTTTGAGCAGGACGACGCAATCGTCGATCGTGGCTCGTCCCTGAACGATATCTTCGGCAAGCGCGTAACAGCTTGGCGAACCACAGGCGCTGCAATTCAATCCCGGCAGGAGAATGAGGAACTCGTTGATCTTTTTCATCTTCTGGATCGCGCTTTTAATGTCCTTATCCAGTTCCAGAATGGAACGGGGAGTGAGGGGTACGACATCGAACTCACCCTGATCGTGCAGATCGGAGAGAGGCTCTTCATCAAAGCTCTGCTCCGGAGCTTCCTTGATCATCTTTTTGATCCTGCTCATGGCGACAAAGGGATTCTCCACGTTCAGGCAACCACCCACGCAACCGTTTGTGCAGCTTCTCAGTACGATGTAATCATACTGATCCAGATAGTGGTCTTCGACTCGTGAAAGGATATCCATGACGTTCTCAATACCGTTGACGGACAAGGCTCTGATGTCCTCACAATCGACCAATTCCGCTTGCACGCCGGACAACGCCCAGGTCAGTCCCTTGCTGAAAGTCTCGACTTCCATGGGATTGTTCTGGAATTTCTTGAGATGTTCGCGAACTTTCCCATAGATCATGCCGATAGAGAAAGCTCCATCCTGCAGGTGTTTATACGCACCTTCGGGCTGATGGACGGCAGTGACGTGAGCGACGCAGGGTACGATGAGAAAGATGCCCAGTTCGTTGTCTTTGAGGTGTCGTTCAGCGGCGATCTTCTCACGCAGGTAGCGGGTGAGAATACTCATCGGCGCTTCCTGATGAAAGAGATTTGGCAGCAGAGAGGGATATTTAACCTGGATCAACCGCACGACAGCGGGGCAGTTTGAGGAGAGTATGGGCCGCTTATCCCTGTTTTCTCTGATGTATTCTCTGATCATTCTGATCATGAAGTTCGTCACCATCGCTTCTTCCGCGACTTCGTCAAAACCAAGCTCATAGAGAGCTTGCTTGGCGACTCCATAGCTGATGTCTTCGGTAAACTGACCTGCGTAAGAGGAGGAGATGATGGCTACTTTATACTTGAAGTTGTGAAGCAGTTCCAGAGAATCTGAGCGTGGAATGATAGCGTGGAACTGACAGGTGGCTACGCAATTGCCGCAGTCGATGCAACGGTTCGGATCGATAACTGCCTTGCGGTCACGGACCCGGATCGCTTCCGTCGGACAAACCCGCACACAGGCGGTACAGCCGGTGCAGTTATCCTCGAGGATCCGGATAGCGTGAAAATACTTTGCTTCTGTGTTATCCATATATCAGGCAAAAAAGATGATTAGTTCCAGGGTCGTACTATCTCCGGCATTGGAGCGGATCCGCATCCAATCGGAGTTCTTTTTAATGTTGGGAAGACCGAGTCCGGCGCCAAATCCCATTTCTCTCACGAGGTCATCCGCCGTCGAAAAGCCCGGCTGCATCGCTTGTTCGATGTCGCCGATCCCGGGACCTTCGTCCACGAAGCAGATATGGATCAGCTCATCGTAAACGTTGGAGACCATCTTACCCCCGCGGGAGTGAGCCGCGACGTTGATCTCAGCTTCATAGGAGGCGACCGCGATCCGGCGCAGGATCTCCGAATCCACTCCTAACCGTTTGAGTAGATTCTTGACCTCCGCGCTGCCTTTGCCGGCGTTGTTAAAGTCCTTTTCGGGAACGATGAATTCGAGAGTCACTTCCGCTTCGGGCATATCCGAAAAGAAGGTCTCGACCGCGGATTGGTACAGTGGATTCTGATTTAAATATTCAGCCATCTGTCGCTCAAACTATCAGATCTTGCAGCTGCGCAGACCGGCATTGTAAAGGATACCGCTGGAGCGGTACATGGTCATGGTCGTTCGCAGGAGAGGAAGTCCCCGCTCTTCAGCCATTTCGATCAATTCCTGAGTGGGTATCTTCCCCCGCACAAAGACTATGGCGGAAATATCTATCATGTCAGAAAGACGAATAACTTGTGTATTTGCCAGCCCAGTTAAGAGTAGGGTCGGCTCTTTGGTGCACATCAGGATATCGCTGATCAGGTCAGAGGCGAAAGCGCATGGTACGGGTATCTCCATATTCGCTTTCTGCGTAAGCACTTCAGCTTCAAGTAGCGTGGCTATTTCTTTGAGGGTCATCAATTCTCACCTATAATTCTTTATAAGACGCAGGATTATAGGATGTGCCAGAACGTCAAGGAAATTGTAATCACTCCCTTTCTATGGCTTTTATCAAACTGATATCTTATCTCTATCCCCTCTCTATCATCTTATGTCATGACGTAAGATGATAGAGAGGGGATAGGCAGAAAATAGGGAGAAAATGTAGCGGCGACATCCTGTCGCCATGTCTAAGTCTGGAGTTCAAGACGTATCTAAGTCTGGAGTTCAAGACGGCTAACAAGTCTTCAGTTAACATCCTGTCTCAACGCCGTCTTGGACTTCAGGACGCGCAGCATCAAACCTGGACACGCAGCATCAAACCATACCTCCCGCGATCTGCTGCAATGAAGTCCATTTCGCCCTTCCGGACCAGAGATCAATTCAAGCTTGGCTACGGCGAATGAACTCCATTTCTTACATTGGGACTTCAGCACGCGCAGCATCGAGACGGCACCCCCACTCCCTGCTAAAAATAAATCTTCTTGCCAAAAAATCAGCACTCGCAGAGATTGAAGTCTCATTCCGCTTTACATACTTGCGGAGTGCGTTATATTGTTATAATTGAGAAAATAAAACAGGAGCGCAAAATGGAAGACCAAACCAGCAGAATTCCCAGAACTTTACCAGTCCTGCATATGCAGAATGTGGTGATGTTTCCCTTCCTGCTCATGCCGTTGGTGATCTCGGACGAAGAGTCCAAGCTCGTGATCGATCACGCTCTCTCCAGCGACAAGACGATGGCGTTCTTTTTGGATAAGGACAAGGAAAAACCCACAGATACGGGATTTTTCGAGATCGGCACCGCCGTCACGATCCTGCGGATGCTGCGCAATCAGGACGGCTCGATCAGCCTGCTCCTGCAGGGCAGTTCACGCATCAGACTGCAGAAGGTGGTTCAACGCGAACCCTTCACCATGGTCGATGTGGAGTCCATTACAGAACCCTATACGGAAGACACCGAAATACACGCTTTACACAATATAGCTCTCGAGCTATTGGATAAGATCGCCTCAGAAAGCACCCTGCTGAACAAAGAGATGATCAGCGGACTGAACAATATCAAGCAGGCGGGAAGAGTCGCGGACATCATTGCCGGCAACATCGAGCTGCCCCTCGAGGACAGGCAGAAACTGCTCGAACTGATCGATTTGCATAAACGCTATATGTACCTGAATAACTGCCTGGCGGAACTGATCAAGCAGATGCGGGTCGAAAACCATATCCGCAACAACATCCAGCTTGAGATGAACGAAGATCAGCGCCGCTATTATCTGCGTGAACAGATGGATGCCATTCGCAGAGAATTGGGCGAGAATGACGAAGTTTCCAAGGAAATCCTCAAGTGGCATGACCTGATCGAGAAAAACGATCTTCCCGATTATGTGAAGGAAGTAGCGCTGGATGAGCTTGAACGGCTCTCAGCAATGCAGCCTGCCGCAAGTGAATACGCGGTGGTGCGCAACTATCTCGAATGGATCGTGAATATCCCCTGGACCAAGATGAGCAAAGACCGGCTGGATATGAAGAAGATCGAGCGGATCCTAGCGACGGATCACTATGGCTTGGAAAAGCCGAAAGAACGGATTCTGGAATACATCGCGGTGAAGAAGCTGAAGGGACACCTCAAGGGTCCTATCCTCTGCTTTGTCGGCCCTCCCGGAACGGGAAAGACCTCGATCGGCAAGTCCGTCGCCCGGGCTTTGAACCGCCAGTTCATCCGCATGAGTCTCGGCGGAATACACGACGAGGCGGAAATACGCGGTCACCGGCGTACTTACATCGGTGCCATGCCGGGCAAGATCATCACGGAGATCAAGCGTCAGGGCACAGCCAATCCTGTCTTTATGCTGGATGAGATCGATAAACTCGGCAGAGACTTCCGCGGTGACCCGGCGTCAGCGCTCCTCGAAGTGCTCGATCCGGAACAGAATAACAGCTTTGTGGACAATTATCTGAACTTGCCTTTCGATCTTTCGGAAGTGATGTTCATCACCACGGCAAACTCATTGGAAACGATTCCCGCGCCTCTCAGAGACAGGATGGAGATCATTGAGTTCACCAGCTATCTGGAACTGGATAAGATCGAGATCGCGAAGCGTTATTTGATCCCCAAGGAACTCGATGACAACGGGCTCAAGGGCTTTGACGTCAAGCTGCAAAAAACAGCCCTGCAGGAATTGATCCGCTACTATGTGCGCGAAGCGGGAGTGCGTACTCTCCAGCGCCGGATCGGCTCTATCTTCCGCAAGATCGCCCGTGAAGCGGCAGCTAAAAAGGATATCTCTTACAACATCACCGGAGACCAGGTCAAAGACTTCCTGGGTCCCCGTAAATACTCCCTCGAGCTTGCCAATCGTAAGCCGGAAGTGGGCGTTGCGACAGGGCTTGCCTGGACAGCCTATGGCGGTGAGATCCTCTTCTGCGAAGCGATCAAAATGCCCGGGAAGGGAGCGATCATGCTTACCGGTCTGCTGGGCGAAGTAATGAAAGAATCAGCCAAGATAGCCATCAGCTATCTCAAGGCAAATCACGCTAGATTCCACATCTATCCGAAGGATTTCAGCACCTACGACGTGCATATACATTTCCCCTCCGGAGCAGTACCCAAGGATGGACCGTCCGCAGGTATCACTCTTGCTACGACACTTGCGTCTCTCTTCACCGGTTCACCGGTGAGGCACGATATCGCAATGACGGGAGAGATCACCCTGCAAGGGAAGGTTCTGCCCATCGGCGGGCTCAAGGAGAAGATCCTTGCCGCCAAACGCGCAGGGATCAAGCATCTGATCATTCCGGAAGAGAATCGCGAGACGATCGCTGATTTCACCATGGATATCCTCGAAGGGGTCGAGGTGCAGTTCGTCTCGGAAGTCAATGAAGTCCTGAAAACCGTGCTGCTTCCCCGAAAGCAGCCCCCGAAGAAATCCGTGCCTAAGGCTGAAGGAACAGAGCCTCAATCCAATGGATAGATATCCAAACATCAATATCCTCCTGAATCTGGAGCCTCGATATATCCCCAAGGCGGAGTTTGTCCTGCGCACATTCTGCTATATCCTGCGTCTAAATCCGAAGTTCATCTACGGCAGTTACCATGAAGGAAGCCATATCTACTATGGGCCAGAGACGGAATTGGATGTGCCGATCAAGATCTATCATGATCCCGAGACGGAGAATTTCTTCGAAGAGCGGGAGCTTTACCCCCTCGATGGCGTGAACTTCTGCAAGTTCAAGGGTGAGCAGATCCCCTTCCTCTTCTCTGAGGGAGGCGCGATCTTTGCCCTCGCGGAGGATCATTGCATCATCCGCAAGGACATCATCGCCAGTGGATTTTACTTCCTCGCCTGCTGGCATGAGTATATCCTCAGCGCCAGAGGCATGAAGGGCGGACGCGTCGACTATCGTCAATCCCTTGGCTACCGCTGGGATTTCACGGAAGTACCGGTCGTGGACGTCTATGCCCAGATTCTGCTCTATGCCATGAACAAGTTCTGTCCTCAGTTCATACGAGACATCAACTGGGCGAAGGATAAGCGCTTTGTGGTCTCCATCTCGCATGATATCGACTATTGGGACTATTGGGACAAGCATCAGCGGACGGAGAATCTGAAGTACAACCTGCGTACTCTGCCAAAGCGACCGATCCTTGCTCTCTACAAGATATTCGCGCATGGGATCCACAAGAATCTCATCCACAATCCCTGGCGCATCGTCAAGAACATCGCTCGCGACGAGGCAGAATCAGGAGTCAATTCGACCTGGTTCCTGCTCGCGCGGAATGACTTTGAGGACAAACGGCAGAATTATCTCTTCAATGTGGTCGCCAAAGAGCAGATCCTGGACATTCTCGGTCAGCAGGAGATCGGTTTGCATGGATCGCCGGAATCAGCTTTCGATCCCGTTAAGCTGGAGGACGAGCTGGAGAACCTGCGCAAGATCGGCTTCAATCCGACTGGATATCGCACTCACTACCTGAATTTCGACTATCAAAAGAGCTTCAGTATCCTGGAAAAGGCGGGTATTAAGTACGATTCTACTCTGGGATACTGGGAGAATCTCGGTTTCCGCGCCGGTATTTCCTTCCCCTTCTTTCCTTTCAATATCGAGGAGAACAGGCCGTTCCGCGTGCTGGAAATTCCCCTGATCGTGATGGATACGACCCTCTTCTCCAAGAAAGCCATGAACCTCTCCTATGTCAGCGCGCTGCGTTCCCTGAAACGTCTGATCGATCTGGCGGAGAAATACCAGTCGCATCTTTCCCTGCTCTGGCACAACACGACGTTTGACCCGGTCGATTATCCCTTCTGGGGTCATCTCTTCTGGAAGACGATCAACTATGCCCTGAAGAAGAAAGGCTGGGTCACATCCCTGCACAACATCTATGAAGAATGGGTAAATCTCAGCTATTGAGGGAGATCATGAAGCCAATATCATTTCTCTGGAAGGTCTTTTACATACTGTTCATGCTCGTCTGTTTGATGGCATTGATCATCTACTACGTCTTCGGTATCTTCATGACTCACAGGATGAAGCGTGGTGTCGTTTATATGATAGTCCGTTTCTGGGCAAGGACTACTGTGCTCTCAACTGGCTCAACGGTCGAGATCACCGGACTGGAAAATATTCCCCAAGATCATCGTATCTGCCTGATCGGCAATCATCAGAGCTTGTTCGACATCCCTTCATTGCTGGGATGGATGGGAATTTCCGCAGGTTTTATCGCTAAGCAGGAGCTGAAGAAAGTCCCTATTATCAGCCAGTGGATGCAGCTCTTACCTAGTGTCTTCATCAATCGCAGCAGTGCCAGAGAGGCGATCAAATCCTTCCAGGAAAGCGTCAGGATCATTCAAGCCGGGAATCCCATCGTGATCTTTCCGGAGGGAACACGCGCCAAGAGCGATAGTATGGCGGAGTTCAAAGCAGGAAGCTTTAAGCTGGCAACCATGGCAGAGGCGACCATCCTTCCTTTCGCTGTGAGCGGAACCTGGCGCATCTTCGAGATCGATGGCAGCATCCACAGCCGCAAGGTCAAGATCAGCATCCTTCCTCCGATCACTCCGAACGATGCGATTTACCATGATAAAGCTGGTTTGCCGGTCTATCTGCACGATCTGGTGCAGAAAGAGCAGCTTCGTTTGTTAACAAGCGGCTCCTGAATATCTATGCAAGGATAGCATAGATGAGCATGATGAACCTGCTTAGTCCTCAAAAACATTGGTTGCCTGTCCTTCTTTTTCTCGTATCTTTCGCGTCACTTTCCGCCAAGTCCATCCCCAGAGAATTCGGGCTCAGGCTCGGCATGAATCTTGCCCAGCACTATGCTCCCAAGCTAGTCGATCAGGATTTTGCGGTCGATCCCGGCATACGCCCCGGCTTCGCGACCGGTGTGTATATGAACTATCTTGTCCTCCCCGAGCTGCGTCTCGGCTATGAAGTTCTCTATTCCCAGAAAGGCTCGCGGGAGAAGATCACGATCTACTCGATGGATGGGGAGGATTTCGCCAGGCCGGCAGTCATGAACGTTGAGTATGACCTGGATTATCTGGAGATCCCAGTTTTGCTGAGGTTGCATACGGACTGCTGGGACAAGCTCTCTCTCGAGGGGATAACAGGCACGGCGATGGGCCTGAAGATCCACTCTCATCACAAGCTCCGCGGCAAGGTCTATCTGCCATCCGGTGACGATTTTGACGAGATCCCTATCTCTGAAGAGTCTGACCTCGCCGGTGTGAATCAGTTCGATTTCAGCTTCGTCTATGGAGCGGGTGTGAATTACACCGGGAAGGTCGATCTCAGCGCTGAGTTTCGCTTCGTCCTCGGCTGGGATTATCTGGAGCTTCCGACCTTCAGTCTCTCCGATCCGGTCAAGCTTCGCAACCAGACATATTCTCTGCTCCTGGGGCTCAAATTCTGATAGCGATCCTCCTTTGCGGGGATTAGTATATTAATGTTTTGGGTGATGACGCAAGGTGGAATCATCACCACGTACCTTAACAAGGAGATATACATTATGCAAAAGAGTTTGATCGTAATTACGGCTGTCCTGAGCCTGATCTTATCGATTCATATATTGCCAGCAAACGACCTAAGTCAGTTCTACTGCAGTCCCTTCACGCCCGCCTCGCAGGGTATAGCTCTGCTGACCAATGCCGGTGCTTACGCGGATGTTTGGTTCGTGGACGGTGGGGAAAACCTGAGCCTGGCAAATTCAACTGTCTATCTCCGCTCGGATAACTGGAGCAAGGCGATCCTGAATGTGATTCCAGCTCATGAATACATCGGCTATCAGGGATTCTATTATATCCCCTTCCGTGAGGGCGATTCCGGCGTCAGAACAAGGAATCTGCTTGCCAATCCGATCTTTTATCCGGACGCGGGAGGTGTTCCCACGCACGACAAATTCATCGTCATGGAAGAGGATCCCGCGAATGATCAGCTCCTGGGCACCGGGCACCTGGATATCCTTGCCAGCAAGATCGCTTTTAGTGAGACCAAGCTCTATTTCGCCATCAGGAACAATGCCACGACCTTCCCTGTCAGTTCCGGCATGAACTTCTACTCATACATGTGCGTGATCGTCGATCCTGCTGCCGATCCTAATTCCAATCCTACCGTTTTTGCGATGATGTACACTGTCACGGTCTCCGGCGTTATCAGTCCCGGACTCTACAAGATCACGGGAACAGGACTTTCGGATCAGACCCTGATCGGTGAGATCGAGACGACGATCGACTCGGCGAACAGCACCCTGGTCATGTCCTGCAATCTCAGTGATCTTCTTGCTGATCCAGACTTTAGCTCCTGGTTCAATTCCGAATATCCTGTGCTTTCCGTGCAAGCTCTGACGACCAGGATCAGCCTGACCAGCGGCGTGCAGAATTCTGATTCGACCCCCGGAGGAAGGGTGATCCTGCTTCCCAAGCATTTAAACTGGCAGGATGCCCAACCCCCAGTATTGACCGATCCCCAATTCGCTTATGAGAACGGCAATCTGAGCCTGAACCTCACCTACCAGGATGCCGATAGCAATTTCCCTTCATATATGACATGGTCTGTAGACGGCAGTCCTGAGACCATGATGATCCCTACTTTGACCACCGGGTTTGACGTTCCTGTGCTGTTCACCGGAGAACCTATCACCTGCCCTCAGAACTGGCAACAGGCGACCATCACCTACACGGTGGGCAATCAGGTTCTGACCCGGATCTTCTCCAATCCTGTCGCGAACGACGATCCTCTCGTTCCCGCGCCGGATTTCAGTATCTATCCCAATCCAGCAGGTGATATCCTGTCCTATAGGCTTGCCGGAGTCCGAGCGAACGATGAGCTGAGGCTCTACAATCTTCGGGGGCAATTGATCCAGCGATTCGTTCCGGAAAGCGCCGAAGGGAAGCTCGATCTGCGTGGATACAAGCCCGGATTGTATCTACTCAACTACGAAGGGCAGACGAAAAGGATCCTCAAGCTCTGATCCTCGTCTGGTAACTGATCCCTCAGTCCTCACCTTTTTTCAGGTCATACACTGACCGTATGCCTCCCGTACGCCTCCCGTATGATATCCGTACGAACGTTCGCACGCGATAAGCTAATGATACCCCCACCGTAGTATCTGCGATCCACATACTAAAAGGCAGGAAAGCCACGTCTGTCCAGGGATATAAAGCAAAACCCCGGCTCATGTGAACCGGGGTTTCGGTATAGAATTATATGAGAGGTTTGCCTGATCTCAGATCAGAACACACCGAACACTTTGAGGATGATCAGGATCAAGGCGACCGAATTCAGAGCAAGCCAGATCATGACGGATCTGGCAAAGCGCATATACACTTCCCGGTTGAGCTGGACTTTCTTTTCCAGGCGTACCAGCAGATGTTCGACGGTCGCGATCTTCTCCGCGGTTTTATCGGTTTTGCGGATGTTGTTATTGTGGCTGTTATCTCTTTTGAGATGCCGGATAACCTCAAACGCCAGCGGGATAAAGGTTGGGATCAGCTTTTTGAATCCAAATGCACCCATTATTTACGTCCTTAGAATTTGTAGCCAAGATTCAGGTAGTGAGTTCCGGCAAGAACAGCGTGTGAGGAGAAGGCATAGTCGATATTGATCCCACGCACGTTGAAGGTCGCGCCGGCGGTCCAGGATGCGGGATTGCTGATATGCACACCGGCACGCAGAGCCAGGGGCTCAAAGAGCTGGTATTCCGCGCCTGCCATGAATTCTGTCTCAGCTGCGAAGTCCTTGCGCAGTTCGATCGTGGTATTCACGCCGTCGTAAGGGATGTAGGAAACACCCATGGCGAGTTTGGTCGGCAGTTCGACCTGATTCTGGTCTCCCATCCTGGGCTTGTTGATATTCTGCACGCTGAAGCCGAATCTGGTTCTCTGATGCAGGATCGCCATGCCGCCGACATCGATTCCGATGGCATTGGAGGGATCTTCGCCTTCAAAGCTAAGTCTGTAAAGGTTTCCGCTATAGCCGAAATATACCTGGGAATGAACGTCGTTCAGGAGCGTGAAGCCATGCCCGATGCTCCAGGTTTGTTCCGACATCAGGTTTTCATCTTCAAACTCCACGTCCATGAGTCTTCCGCCGATCGCGACGGTGCCCAAGCCCTTGGGAAGCTGATAGCCGGCAGCGGCTGTTTTGAACTCGGTGAATTCCTGGTTCTGGATATTGGCGAGACCGACAGCGACGCCGAATTTGGTCTGAACTAATCCCGCGGGATTGAAGAAGAGAGCGTTCACGTCGTCAGAGACGCCGGTAAAGGCTCCACCCATACCCCTGGCGCGAGCAGAAGGCTGATAATCTTCAAAGACTCCGGCGCTGAGGATTCCCAGTCCGGCTACGATCACGATCAGTAATAGCTTTTTCATTATTTACCTCGCTGCTCATTTCATTGTCGTGCGGATCACGACAGGTTGGACGGTCTTTTCTTTCTTGCCGGTCTCCCGGTCCACGATCTCCAATGAGCAGTAATAAACGCCCACGGGCAGGAGCTTCATGTTGCTGTCACGGCCGTCATAGACGTAGGTTTCGATGCCGAGAGCGGAAGTCAGGACCTTGTTTACGGGAGTGGCGACCAATACGCCTTTGGAATCGTAGATGCGAACGAAGACACGGGCATTGATGCCGGAATTGGCAGTCTTGGCGCCGTATTCTATGATCAGCTTCTCGTTCAGGGCGGGATCGAAGATATTCTTGGTCGATGTGGCAGTTCCCAGATTCAGCCAGGCAATGCTCTCACGGATGGGAACTTTGACCTTACCGGAGGTGAGGCTGCTGATCGTGTTGTTGTCATATCTGAATGATTCGATACTGATGGTAGATTCACCATATTGCGTGGGCTTGAAGATCAGCTTGATCAGAGGGGTATCATCGGTTGTGGAGATGATCGGTTCCTGCGAAGCATAGGTGATGGTTATCAGGGTTCCATCTTCGGAGATCGTAGGAGTGGGGGGCATCTGGTTCGTGATGCACTCATCGATGCTGAGCCCGATGAACTCCAGTTTGCTGGGATCGATGCCGATCTCTGCGGTATAGGAGGAGACTCCCCAAGCCGGTTTGAGCCTGGAAGTCAGGATCGGAACGTTTATCGACTCGTTCAGTTCCGCTGTCACAGTCTGGACCCTTAGGCTGGCATTCTGCACGCTGTCAACGATAACGACGTCAGTGGTCGTATTACGCGGATTGATGCCATAATAGCTGAAAGACCAATCCACGACGCCCTGGATCGATGCCCAGACCTGTCCGATGGTCATTGCCGGCCAGGTGAACCCGCTGCGGGGGAAACACTGGTCGTCGATCTGAGCCGGACCGGAGCCGTCATTGACGTTGAACTCGTTATAGCTGCTGGGGGTGGAGGCGATGGTAACGTTCTCCACTTTGACCATACAGCTTTCCCACTGCTCGCCGACCGTGGAGCCGAGCGCGCTGGTCGGAATGACCGTCACGGGGGGAAGGGGATTGCCCTGGCTGAGAACAGTGTAGGATGAAAGGCTGGTAAGCTCGGTAAATTCATAATATTCGGAAACCGTACCTGCCACTTCCACGAGATCACCGAGTTCCGGGAAATACCTATTGGTAAAAACCAACAGCCCTCTCCAGGGCCCACCTTCGGGATCTGAGATCACAAAGCCGTAGTTGGTAGTACTCGTCCCGGTATAGAACACGGGAGCCACCACGATACCTTGAACGGTGACGGCTTGGTTCGCATAGGGGGAATTGGCGGGTACTGCGGTCGTATATTGGATGTCATAACAGGTTCGCACCTGAGCAAAGACCATACCAGAGATGAAAACCGCAAGTATAAAAAGAAGAAGTCGCTTCATCTATATCTCCTTGTTTGTTGAATCTGTTGTTTCCAGCGGGAGCTCGACGGGAGTTTCCGCTAAGGCTGTCTTCTTGTCCTTGATAAAGAACATATCTATAATAATCAGAACCATGGCGATGAATATCGCGCTGTCTGCCACGTTGAACACGGGAAAGCGTTGCATGATGAAATCCGGAAAGTCGCAATCGACGAAGTCTGTGACCATGCCGACGAGGATACGATCGATCATATTACCCAGTGCTCCTCCGATCACAAGACCGAAAGCGATGATCTGGATACGATGTTCTGCCTGACGCATCAGGTATATGATAAAAGCAATCGCGATCAAACCAACTACAACAAAGAAGATCCTGTTCCCCAGAGGACCAAAGGGAGAGAGGCTGAAAGCCGCTCCGTCATTCTTGACATAGGTCAGCATGAAGGTATCTCCGAAGATACTTGCCAGTATGGGTTTGGATTCATAGAGCTTGAAGTTTGCGCGGATCAGGAGCTTGGTCAATTGATCCGCGACCAGAATGATCAGGGTCATGAGCACAGCGGGTTGGGGTGAAAGACGGAATCCTTTCATTACCTTCTCTGTTTCCGCTTTTTGTCTTCCATCTTCTCGGTGCACTGGAAGCAGTTCTTGGCGTAGGGGATAACGTCCAGACGGGATTCTTGGATCAGTTCACCGCACATCTCACAT
>DAOPZE010000037.1:0-20855 GCA_035353255.1 Candidatus Cloacimonadota bacterium | reverse complement strand
GACATCGCCGTCCAGCGCATCACCGCAGAACTACAGCAGGCAGTGATAGACCTATGACCCATTTAGAGCTGCGATCCCAGACACGAGATCTCTTCGCATCCGACTGGAGGATACCGCTCCTCTCCGGACTCGCCATGATCAAGACAAAGGACATGCAGCTCATACCACTCACACCTAACAGAGTACAGCGACGGCTAATCGACATGATCTGGAGACTGGAACAGGAAGGCAAGCCGGTACGCATCGTGATCCCCAAATCCAGACAGCACGGTATATCCACTATCACAGAAGCGATCATCTACTGCAAGGCAGCCTTCCAGCACAACATCAACGCCATCATCGTCGCCGATAAAGGCGAACATGCCTCCAACATCTTTGAGATGTCCCAGCTCATGCACGAGCAGATGGATGAGATGGTCCGGACGGATACCAAGAAGAGCAACGCCTTCGAGCTGTCCTTCTCCGAAAATCATAGCAAAATTGAGATCGGCACCACCGGTCGATCAGGCACATACCACATATTCCACTCATCAGAAACAGCACTTTATCAGCAATGTGAGAAAACCATGCTTGGCGTCCTGCAGACCGTCCCGGACCTCCCCGGCACGATGGTGATCATGGAATCCACCGGAAACGGCATAGGAAACTACTTCCACAAGCGCTGTCTGGACGCCAAAGCTGGCAGAATACAGGACATCCTCTTCTTCATCCCGTGGTACGAGAACGACGATAATGTCATGGCTGCGGACCCGGAGATGCAGCTGCAGAGCGAAGGAGAATTCGGGAACGAGCTGTTCTACCAGAAAGAGTACAATCTAACTCTGCATCAACTCGCATGGCGCCGGTACAGCATTGCAGATAAATGCGGCGGCGATCTTCACAAATTCATGCAGGAGTACCCAGCCTCTCTGGAGGAATGCTTCCAGGGATCAGGATACCCCGTATTTGATCACGAGATGCTGATGTGGATGGAAGAGCATGGCGTGGTATTTCCCAAGTACACAGGCGTCATAGACGACAACTTCATCGACATAGGTCACGACACACGAGGATGGCTGAAAATATGGGATAAGCCGGACACCGTAAAGTACAAACACCGCTACTGTATCGGAGCCGATACCGGCGGAGTATGGGAGGGAGCAGACTACTCCTGCGCCTACGTTTACGACAGACTGAAACGGCATGTCGTCGCCATGATCCACGGACACTTCGACGCCTATGTCTACGCCGGACACCTGGTCACACTGGCGAAATGGTATCAGAACGCCAAACTCGCCGTCGAATCCAACAAATGGGACTCGGAGACAGATGACATGGGGACGGCGGTGATCGACAACATCACGAAGCGCTACAAATACAGCAATTTCTACACACGCAAGGTTAGAGACAACCAGGAGAACACCGAGACCACCAGGATCGGCTGGAACACCAACCCTGAAACGAAGCAGCTCCTCGTGGACCGTCTGCGCAGATTCGTGAACCAATGGAAAGAAGACCCCACCGGATTCAGGGATAGAGAACTACTGCAGGAGATGCGCACGTACATCGTTACGGCGACCAAGACCGGCAAAACGAGCTGGAACGCCGCCGAAGGGAACAAGGACGACAGGGTAATGTCATTTGGAATCACGCTCTGCGTAGCGGACGAAATGCCCGCACCGGTAGTGTACATGGAATACCGCACAGAATCAACCTATGACCCCATAAAGGCGATAATATGAACCCAATGAAAGACTATCCGAGCCTGGCGGAGATACTGAAGCACCAACAGGAAGAGCAAGAGCAGATCAAGCAGAGCAAGAAGTACCTGACCAAAGAACACGCCCGGTACACCCACATCAGGCAGAACAACGCAGCCACATTCCAAAGATTTGTACGAGGGAAGAAGCGATGAGAAAGCAATGGACATGTACGATCTGCGGTCAATGCGGCTCGTCACCACACGCCAGAGCCAAAGAACAGGCACTGTATCGCCACAGGAAACTAAACCATCCAGAGGCGATCGATGAACGCAAAAACTCATATAAGAAACCGCAGAATACACTCTGCAGCGACACTTGTGTAAGCTGGACTGGGAAGAAAATATGCATGGTAGGCAACGTCACGTCACCCGGCGAAGAACGCTCCTGCCATCGAAAGGATTCATGATGAACAACTACGCAAAGAAATTCGAAGCACAGGAGCGATCCCTGTTCAACACCGATCACTGGACGATGCTATTCAACCAGGCGAAGGCATACCGCATGCTGACGGGATGGGACCAGAAAGCCGAAGATGCGCTACGGATACGAAAAAACGATCTCCCTCTCAGGGACATCGCCGCCGCACCCGGATGGAAAGGCATCTTCTACGTCGATAACTGGCTATACAAGGGAATCAAATGGCTGGTGAGCATGCAGACCGGCGCAAGCCTCTCCATCGACCTAAAAGGCTTTGGCGGAACAGCCACGCCGAACCAGGATCTCCTGGAAATGGAGATGAACTTCGCCAATGACCAATTTAACTTCCAAGATACCGTAGAGGACTGTCTATACGAGCGCTACTACCCCGGCTTTGGTGTCGCACGAGGCATCTGGAACACCAGAGACATCCGACCCCAATACCTCACAGGAACGCCGTCTCTGGAGTACATCTCGCCCATGAACATCTACTTTGACCCGGCAACCCGGAAACGTGACAAGTCTGACGCCCGGCACATCTTCCACTTGGAGTACTACGACCTCGCCGAGATGCGGCGCAGATACCCGAAGTACGCTCATCTCATCCCCGAAACAGAGGATCCCAAGCGCATGGAAGCAACCGGACTCACCCGTGTCCTGACAGTACAGTACAAGAAGACGATCACCGTAGACAAGGTCTACATTCAGGACCGAGAAAGCGGAGCATCACAGGACTTCCTCGCCTCAGAATGGCAGGAATATATCGAGATGGTAGCGGATGACCCAGCCACCGTCCAGCAGTACAACGAAGAGAACCCCGGAGTATCATACGAAGACTGGATCGTAGCAGGCGGATTCCTGCCGGAGAAGGTGATCATGTCCGGACCGCTGGAAAGCGAAGAGAAAGCCGTGTTCCAGGCGATCTACCTGATCGAATCCGGCGTTATCCTGTCGCAGCCACAGTACGTCGGCAAGGATTACACATACTTCATCCTGATAGGTAACCACGAGCCTGACAGCGCCTACCCGGTCGGACTTGCGACGCAGATGGCAGGGATGCTCGAACTCAGCATCATAACCATGACAGTGATGGCGCTGCAGGCGATCAAGATGCACAAGAACGAGAAGCTGATCCAGAAGGGAGCGCTCGTCAACGAGAAGGAATACATCGAGAAAGGCTACCAGATCGGAATGAACCCCATCGTGGACGAGGACTGGCAGTCAAAACACCGAGGCGTCAAAGCTGTCGAGAACATCCCCACCCCTGACTTCCCCACAGCGCTGACGGTACTGAATCAGCACCTTGTGAACGCACAACAGACCTTTACCGGTGCTGTAGACGTGAACATGGGACAATCTCCCACCGGCGACTCAGGCGTGAAGGTAGCGCAGCTACAAATGGCGTCCAGAGTATATCAGCGGGAAGACCTCGAAGGACTGCGCCGCTTCATCACACAGATCATGGAATGGCTGAAGAACCAGATATGTCAATTCCGCAACTACCCTCACCAGATCGAAGGCATCGACGAATCCAACGCCTCGGCAATCCTGAACGTAGCCACTGACGTAGCCAACCGGCTGAACGGTGACAACTACTACGTCGAGATCACGCTGCAGGAGAACCAAGAGGTCGTGAAACAGATCGAGCAAGAGATCGCCACCACGATGTTTGACAAGGGACTGATGTCACCCCTTGACTACCTGCGAGAGATGGATAGACCCAACCCTGAACGCCAGCTCGCCAATGCCCAGGAAGCCAGCGGAGATAGAGCCATTCTCGAAGCTGTTCAGGCGAACCCGGAAATCCTGCAGTACCTGCAGCAATTCATCCAGGGAGCCATCCCCGAAAAGGTGCAGAGCAAGGCGCAGGTAGCGTAAACGATGTTGATAGAAGTCTCGCTGAAGCAGAAATTGATCATAGACAAAATAAATTGCTTGACAAAATCACAAGCCTACGGAGATATTGTCATTGTGATGCGGAAGGGAAAAATCGCCGATATCACAATCAGTGAGAAAATTAAGCTGCAAGATGAAAAGGAAGAACCTGATTCAAACAGCTTGAGAAAATAACACAGCCAAACGGAAGAACCGAAAGAGCTGTGATCCTGTAAAAGGGATCACGGCTCTTTTTTTATGTCAGATCGGCAATGCCAGCATCCGTGAACCCGGCAATGACACGGTAACCGAATAAGGAGACAGACATGGACCCAGAACAAATCGACGCAGCATTAGAAACGGAGACCCTCGAAATCGATGGGAAACAGGTAGAGGCACGTCTCGACAAGGACACCAATACCATCACCATCGCTCGTCCGGAAGGAATGACCGACGATGAATTCACACAATTCCAAAAAGACATTAGCGAAGGAACCAAGCTCGCACCACTCTACTACGGCAAACTCAACGATCTGAATCGCAGGAAAGCCGAACTCGATGCCGAAACCCTGAAAGTCAAAGCAGAGAAAGATGCAGCTCCCGCCACTCCTGATCCTATCACTCCAGCGGACATCAAACCGCTCTGGCAGGAACTGGGACTGGAGAGCGAGGACGATCTTGAGGATTACGCAGCGGATAATCCAGGCAAATTCATGGCAGCAGCCACGGCACACGCCACTCAATCAGCACGAGCTGAGGCAATGAAGTCAATAGCTGACATGACCGAGAAAACCTCGGCAGCGCAGAAGATGCAGACCCTGGAAAATCAGATACGCAGCGCCGGTCACGACCCGGACGAGGTGATAGCCTTCGCCAGACAGAATCAAATGCCGTTTGGTGATTCTGCCTACGAGTATTACTGCATGGTACACGCCGACAAGGTGAACCCCATCATAGAGGCGCAAATCCAGGCACAGAAGGCACACATCAACTACGTGGATCCGACTCATTTCCGTCTGAAACCAAACTACAAACCAGAGGAACTCAAGAGCCTGCCAGACGCAGAACTGGAAGCCTTGATCACTCACGCAAAGGAAATAGTTCGCTCCCGTTAACAACGGAGTAACCCATCATGGAAAGAAACGAAGCAATCCTCCTGGCAGTGCAGGCGATAGCCACGAAGCAGCGCCGGGAAAGATATGACCACCTCTTCTGGTCCAAGTACAAGAAGAGCATCAATCCGCAGGGAGAGAATCCCAACAACGATCCCTCCCAGCTACACCCCACCGGAGCGGTGATCGAAGTCAACGACGGCTTAAAAACCCACGGACTCGGCGACCGCATGATCATCCCCATGCTCTCCCCGCTCACCGGACCCGGTCGTTACGGCGACAGCGTCATGCTTGGTCACGAGGAAAGCCACGCCCGCCGTATCGCCTACGTCCACTACAACAAGGTGCGCAAAAGCGCAGTCTTGCGTGAAGGCGAGATGGACGAGATCCGTGAAGACAAGATCAAGGCTGCAGAGTACTGCGGTCCGGATCTCCTGGACTGGCACGAGAAAATGGAGAACTGGGACATCACCAGAACCTTCTACGAAGGCATCAGTGAATCCCTGACCACCATGACCGCCGCCGAACAGGTGATCCACGGTCAAACCCTCCAACTCAACAAACGCTTCCACCCGAACCTGTACCTATTCTCCGGAGCCACCCCTGCTACCGGTACACTGAAACGTGTCGGTACTGCAGGTAAATTCCCCACGATGTCGCAGATATACAACGCCGCCAGCGGAGCAGCCGCTGAAATCGATGGCACAACCCTGGGTAATGCCTCGGCACCCCTGGGATTCACCACCCACACTGTTCGCCAGATGCGCAAGCTGGTGTACTCCGGCGCCTGTCGCATCGCCCCCCTGTTCCAGATGAACAGCGTTAACTTCTGGGGAGTACTGATCCACCCGGACCAGGCTGATACCCTGATGAACGACGAGCTGTTCCTAAAGACCCTCCAGAGCACACTGTGGAAGACACTCCAGGAGAACCCGCAGGTCAGCGGATCAATCGGATTCTACGGAAACTTCGTGTTCTTTGAGGACCCGACCGCCGTCCGTGGATTCGCAGGATCGAGCAATACCACAGTGAACGTGATCGGTACCAAGACCCTGCAGTACGATGAGGAAGACAAGAGCAACCCTCGCTTCGACCCCATCGAAGGCTGTATCGAGAACACCAATCTGGAGAACAAGGTCGCCATCATCTTCGGTGCTTCCGCACTGGGACAGGCGCTGCATAGCGCAGTCAACTACCACTTCGAAGACGCTGATTATCAGAACTGGAAGGGAATGGAAGCACGTGCCATTTATGGCTACGAACGCCTTGATTTCGTCCCGATGTCTCAGATCAGCAAATTCGAATCCGACGTCGCAAACATCACCAACGTCTATAATCGCAGCTCCGCTCTGATTATGACATGGCAATAAAGGGAGGGGAGAATGAACAGCGTACATCTCCAGAAATTCAACGCCTCCGGTAACCGCACCCTCAAGGTTGTAGGCGTCATCACCGGCAGTACCGCCGGTACAGTGACGTACGTCTGCCGCCCCGAAGTGCCCAGCATCCTGGTAGGTGTGAAGCTAACCCTTCTAACCAATACCGAAACAGGAGGCAAGGTCACCACGATCACCAAAGTAACCTCCACCGACCCCGATCTCACCCCAGGAGCAATCCTCCCCGGAGCGAGCATCACATCCTCACCGGTTAGCAATAGCAACCTCTTCTCGCACACCCTGCCCAGCAATGCACTTACGCACGTGAATGCGCTTCCGCTGGCACACCTGGATACCGAGAGAGAGATTGACTTATCCAACAACGAGGCGGTCCTCATTAGTATCGCAGCTCTAACAGCCGATAAGGTGATGACAGCCATCTTGGAACTTGAATTCCTTCCTGTATAACCCCAGGTCACAGTAAGCACAAGCTGTCGGGAGCGACACAGATCCTCCTCGCTCCCGGCGGTTTTCTTCAAGGAGTAACCATGCTCAGTAAAGATCTTAACCGGCGAGTCAAGAACTCGCTCATAGAAGCCTCCACCGACGAATACCCCACGCTCACCAAAGAGCAGCGCATCGCAGCCTTAGAACTATCAGTCGACGATGTCACATCCGGAGCGCTGGCACGGCTGCTGGCACTCGAAGCCATGATCCCCACCGTCGCCGCTGAAGGCCCGAACAACTATCACGCAGCAACCGGTGTGATGGTGATCGATGAAGGCGTCTCACTCAACTTCACATCGAAGGCTGTCGCAGCAATCGGCAACAACACAAAGGTGCTGCTTATCGACCCTGAAGCGGATAACACCACCATCGACGTAGAAGTGTCAGACTATGAAATTCACGTAACCCTCGCCAGAACCGGAGCAGCGATCACATCGACGGTCGCAAACGTCAAAGCGGCAATTGAAGCTAAAGCCGAGGCTCATGCGCTTGTAGGTGTCACGATTACCGGAACCACGTCAACCGTCATTGGGACAGTTCCTGAACTGCTCACACTGGCATCTGGCATAGATGCGACAAAGGCGGCAGCCGCAAAGATGATCATCGCAGCGGGAAAGCTCTACGTAGCCGTCAAAGAAATCGATGCTTTCGACATAGCGGATGGATGGGTACTGGTAGGACCCGCATAATGAAAGGCACAGCAGAATTCATGCAGACACTGGATCAGCGCAAACCACAGGCGAACCCACCGCTTCCGATGCCTCGTGACAATGATCAGTACATCAAAGACCTGTGCAAAGCCAAAGGGATGCCTCAGCCGCCTGACAGGACACCAATCGCACCTGTTCCGGAACGAGACCCCATTCTCCCCGCCGTAGCAGAATATCTGCTTAGAGAAGGCAAGGCGTCCGGAGCGATGGTAGTGAAAGAGTTTGGCGTTACAAGGGACAGAGCCAGAGCGATCATCAAGCAGCTTGAGGCAGATGGTGTCGTAGGACCCGACAACGGCAACCAGCCACGCACCGT
The DNA here is from genome assembly GCA_035353255.1 of Candidatus Cloacimonadota bacterium. Taxonomy (GTDB): domain Bacteria; phylum Cloacimonadota; class Cloacimonadia; order Cloacimonadales; family Cloacimonadaceae; genus PHBP01. The sequence continues at coordinate 12,800 of DAOPZE010000037.1, read as the reverse complement.
CGTGGAAACCCTGGACGGGACACCGTTCAGACCATCTCCCATAGAAAGCGAAGACGACATCACTGATACCGGTCGAGAGATCATCGAGGTTTTATGAAACCTGACATGCTCATCGCACATATCACCGCCCAGGCTCCGGAGATGCCAGCCCACAAGGTTTCGGCATACCTGCTGGAATTTGTGGAGACACTCCGGACACAGGGGAAAGAAGACACTGTCACAATCGACAACTTCAATAACCAGGGACACAGCGCAAGAGTCCCCGAATACGTCATGGACGTTCATGCGGTCTACGCCGACGGCATAGCCGTGTCAGGGATCATGTCCGAGGAATCAGCCATGTTCATCATGAATGGATTCCCTGACGATTACCTCACGGACTTAGATCCGGACACCAACACCGAAGAAACGCTGCTCGACGACTACGGTTACGAGCTGGAGGAATAATGCCTAAACTTAGAGACACCGACGACATCGCCATAGACCTGGCGCTCACACATAAACTGATCGGAAACATACCTGAAGCAAATTCAGGAGCAGGGAAACTCGTCCAGATAGCGCTGCAGAAGGTCAAAGACCTGCTGCTGGGACTCAATGTCGAGATCGGCGGAGACGCATCCGGAGACATTCTGACTACGGACGGCACACAGCCAATATCCAATAAGGCGATCACCGAATCAGCAATAGACGCACTCACCACCGTGGTCATTGACGGCGTCGCAACGGCGATTGGCGAGGCGATCAACCTCAAGGCAGCCACGACCACCATGAACGCTGCGCTTCTTCTAAAAGAGGACAAGATAGCCGCCTCAAACAGACCATACATGGCGATCATGGCGAAAAAATCGAGCGGATCTGGTGTGATCGCTATCGCCCCGGCTGACCTGCTTGTGTCACTTGTAGGAGCCGGTACTACCGGACTTGGCGTGAACGGAGAAGGATTGATCGTTCAGGTTTACACCGTAGGACAGAGCGAGGATACCTTCCTCCATAACCCCGTAATCGTCACCACATACGACGGAGACGCCGTCCTATTGGGACTTAACATTTCGGGACTGGTTAACAGCACGGACTACCATGTCTCTATCGTAGCCAGGATAATAGGTCTGTCATAATGGCTACCATCCAGGAGATCATGGCAAGCCCCGGATACCTCTCACCATTCAGCGGTAATCGCTACCGTGTGGTCAGAGACAGGATAGTCTTCGGTCAAAGCATGGCAGGCAAGACTGTGGTACTGGTCTGCAAGATCGCCGACCCCAAGCTAACCGTGGACACACTCCCTGAACGCTTCCAACTCGCCGCCACCTATTGGGTACTGCATCGCCACTATTCCGAGACTGATGCCAATAAATCCAGCTACTACCACGACCTGTACAGCAGCGAATGGATGAAGACCAGGCATCAGCGCACAGGGACGCCACTGGTTAACCTGGGGGATAGGTTCTGATGAAATGGTCTGAAGTATACACCGAGATCCTCAGCAGAGCCGGAGAAGGCTACGACGCCTACCTGAGCAGAGCCACAGAGATGTTCTGGAAGGCGGTAAGTAACATAATCAACACCGGCGAATTCGACGATAATGAGGTCAGGTACATGGTGTCCAGATACACCAGGACCATCAGCAGGGAAGACTTTGCCAACGGAAAATACAACCTGATGCGCATCTGGAGCGACCAGGCTGTCCCGGATGAAAACCTGACCCCGTTTGTCACCCACGAGATATTCCGCTACAACGTAGAACTGACACCGGTCGCACCCACCTTCATGAAGTTTAATCAGGTCACGATGGAAACCCTGCGCTCTTCCCACATCCTCGCATCACTAAGCGAAGCCACTGGGATTCGTAGCCTGATCTGGTCATTCGACTACCCCGACATCACGATATCGACAATCACGGCACACCAGCCATTCCGCTGTAACGCCACGCTGTCGACTTATGGAATCCCCCGGACAGCCATGCAGGACGCAGACACTTCATCTGACCTGTACATGAGCCATAACTTTCTAATCCGGGCAATTGAGACGGCAGTGAAGCTGCTAAAAACCGAAACAGAATAAGGAGTTACAATGAAACGAATCATCCTCTTTCTAATCCTGATCATCTGCATCCTTACGCCGCTAATGGCTGGAACGGATGGGAACGACTGGGGAGATCTGGGCAGGAGCGTCCTTCTGATCCTGTCCCCCATCCTGATTACCGCTGCTGCAGCGCTCGGTGAGAAGCTGTTCAGAAAACTTGGAATCGACGTAGAGGGAGCCATCATCGAACGTGTGTTTGCTGAGATTCTTCAGTTTATTCTCAAGGCAGAGAAGACGCACAAAACCGCAACCGAGAAGATGTCTGAGGTCGTGGACCGGACGTACGGCATGCTAACAAAGAAACAGCGTGCCATCGTCGAAAAGCGATATGGCAGCATCGAGAACGCTGTCGAGGTCGTGTTCCAGCAATCATCAATTGCAAAGAAAACAAGCAAAACGTAGTCAGCAATGAAAGATCCGCAAATGTTTCAGCTTGCAATGTACCTATTGGGATTGCTCATCGGAATCCTGATCGGTCTTGTCGTCTATGTCTGGAAAACCAGCCAGGCAGAGGTGCGAGCGCTTAGGGTACTGAATGACAAGTTGGATGAGAAGGCAATAGCCATAGAACGTCGTGTCGCCACCATCGAGAGCCGGTGCATGACCCACGATAAAACTGATGTCAGTGAAACTGCATTGCGCAAAATCGTGAGAGAGGAGCTGCAGGCGTCAATGGAGACATTCAGCGACTCATTCACGCTCAAACTGATCGAAAACGGATACATCACTACCCCAAAACAACGAAAGGCTAACACCAAGCCATGAGCAGCACCAGAGAACTACTATCCGGAGGGATGGCGAACGCTCTCCCCCCGGATCTTTTACCTGCAGGTACCGCAGCGCTGATCCAGAACATGCGGATCGACGCAGATGGCACGTGGAGAGCGATACCAGCCCCGGAACTAATGCAGGAGGGACTCGACACACCGCTCGGCAGTAACACATGGGACTGGCAGCCAGCCAACCTTCCTGACGGATGCATTGAATCCGTGGTGTACATTACATTCGACGGCGACGGCAACGTACTCATGACCTACAAGAAAAGCTCTGGATATTACACCACCGACCCGCTGCAGACCGACGTCAATATCCTGAAGCTGCAGGTAAGCAAGGACGCACAGCAATTCCTTTTCATAGACGGCAGAGACGGCATGGCAGCACAGCGCATCGTGATCGATGCTGATGGCGTTATCTCCTGCCGCCGGTTCGGGACACAGCAGCCGATCACCGCCCCGATCATTCGCCAGATAGACTGCTCCAAATACGAGGATCAGCAATATACCGGTATGCCGATGGGATCCATACTCTTTTATGCTTACTGCATCGTCAACGAATACGGCGAGCGTAGCAACCCCAGCCCCACCATAGTCTGCGATACATCCCAATGGTTCGCAAAGGGATCCGTACTGATGGACGTGTACGAATACAGCGATATCAACCGAGGCTCAATTAAGAAGGTGACCCTCGAATGCGCCATACCGGTACCGGCAGAATCGAAACGAATAGAGATCTACCGGACATCAGCAGAGTACCACGAGAGCAACGTCCCGATGGAAGGGATGAAGCTCGTCCTGTCCCAGGACATCTCATCGACTGACACATCCGTGTCCGTCACCGATTCAAGTTTTTACTCTCCCGTAGCGATTGACTACGAGAACGACAGCGCCCCCGCCGGAGACGATCTCGTCCTGGACATGGGAACGGTATTTATTGCCAACGCCGTTTCAGACCGCACATTTGCGGCACCGGTAGAGAAGGTTTGGGCAATCAGGCTTAACAACAAGAACTCACTGAACTATGTGAACCGCTGGATCACGATAGACATCCGGGACGACGTAGCACACGCACTTCCCGGTCTAAGCAGTCTTGACTATTTTGCGGGACTGAGCAGCGCCAACCTCTTGAGCGCACCAAGCACCAAATCCCTGCGATTTGTGGACTCGGATATGATCACGCCCATAACTGCATACTGCCACGGCAATGCTCAGTATGCGACGATTTACCCCCTTCAAGAGGCATTGCACACCACTAAGGCGTGGAAGCTCGTTCACCTCCAGATTCCTTATCTGCAAGCCAACACGGAAAAGACCATTTATCTGGTGCAATTCACGGAGCTGGTTAGCTACGGTGCAGATGCCACTGTGATAGGGACAGAGGCAGCTTCCAGGCTGTTTCATGACGAGATACTCGACAACCCGGTCAGAGACGAGAACTGCCTAATCACCGTGGGGAGGATGCGCAATACCCCGCCGGTCGTCGGAGGCAACCAAGCCCCAGGCGTGAACAAGGCGAACAGATACTGGGAAAAGACACTCTACGACTGCCAGGAAATCCTTACGGGATCGATGCCCATCATCATTGACGACGAGGTGATCAATATACTGATATCGTCAGAAGAGAACACGCACGGATTTCTAAGACCAACGATCAACGGCACCTTAGCCAGCGCAGAATACGAGCGAGACGACGGAATCCCAGCCAAAGAAAGCGGATACTTTTACGCATTTTGTATGACGTCAACCTATGGCGTGTACAGGATCGCCGACATAGACACCCACGAAGGTACTGACGGAACAATCACCCTGGAAATCACCAGAGCGGCAGGCGACAACAACTGGCTGCGAGCCATTGTCACCACCGTCGAAGCAGGAGACAACGAGCCTGTTTCACTGCACCTCCCCAATATTGGCTCAGGAGAATCCAAATTCTTCGTCTTCGTGAGCTGGCGGAAGGCGATCAGCAATGGGACACCGGTAGAACAAATAACAGAGATAACACTGGCTGCGATATCCCATTACGCCAGCACCAGATCAATGTCAATTATGGCAGATCAGCCGGTAGGTGCGCTCCCTGAGCCACTGAACCCCAGCCTTACACTATACGGAACCACATACGTAACACCCATCTTCGGCATGGGATACTACTACCTTAACATGGGGGAGTACATAAACGAACAAACAGAGATCATCGCACTGAGCAAGTTTCTCACCCACTTCCCGACAGAGCCGATAGGATACCGGAAGACGTTCATCCAGGTGCCTGCTATATCCGGACAGTACTACTGCGTCAATCAGAACGTGAGCATTGAAACGATATCGGTGAGAAACGAGACCAGACCCGGCAAGGTACGCTGGAGCAACGGTGCAGCCGTACCCAAGCTATTCGAGCGCAATATCACGGACGAGATCATCAGGATAATGCCGGTCAAGAGCTTCATGCCTACTGACGAGCATAATACTATCCTTGTCTGGACAGCCAGAGGCGATCTATTACGCATAGCGCTCACCGGTGACAATGAATCCAGCACAGCACCCATCACCGAGATGGTCGGTACGGTGCTACAGAACAGACACGCAGTGCTGCAGGTCGGAGACGGCATCGTCTGGTGTGATGACAACGGGATACACCTGCTGTCGAGCGCAGGGAGAAAGAGCCTGTCACAGCGCAGAATCACGATGGCAGAATTTACGGTGATCTACAACTCCAGGGACAATGAGATACTGTTCGTGAAATCAACCGGAGAGACTATGGTGTACTCCCTGAACTGGGATACATGGTCCAGCGTGATCTACCCTATTGTCCCGGAGGGATTTGTTGAATTCGCAGGGAAATGGTGCGTCACCAACGATGACGGGATCTACGAGATGCTTCCCACGAATAAATCCACAACCATGACACCGCTGATTCGCACCAGGAAGATACCGGCACGTAGGAAGATCAACCGCATCACCCTGCACAGCTCAGACGCAACGCTGAAGGCGATCATCGCCAACCACCGTGTCCCCGGAGGTACTATCAGTACACCGACCTATGCACTCACAGGAGACGTTCCTTGCGGGATTCCCGGATTGAGCGGAGACTATGTCCAATTTGAGATTGAGACAGACAGCATCATTAGCTTCGATATTGAGGTGAAAGAATAATGGGCAATAGATACGATAAGTCTTTAAACCGGCTCCGGCAGAAACGCATGGACAACCCGGAATACACAGCCTTCAGACGTGTCATGGCAGGCATGGCAGAACCGGTCAAGGCGATCAACCGCCAGACCAGCGGGAATATCCAGAAGGCAGGCGGCAGCATAGGCACGATAGCTCAGAGCGGATTCAAATCGCAGGAGATGATCCAGGACATGGCGACAGAGCGCTATAATGTGGCTGACACCGAGGTGCAGCGCCGCCGAAGCATCCTGGACGACCAGATCGAGCAGACCACACAGCTCCGTGATGCTGAAGACGATAAACAAAAGGATGCCGGACTGAAGACCGGGATCAAGCTGGGAGGCACAATCGTCGGAGCCGGTGTAGGAGCGCTTGCAGGCGACCCCGTATCCGGAGCGCAGATCGGATCTGCAGCCGGTGATATCGGTGCCAGTTTTGTAGGCGGAGGCGGCAAATTTGGCGCACAGTACGTCGACGAGCAGCAGCTCGCCCAGGGAATCGCCGACACCGCAACAGGAATCTTGTCCACCATCACGTTATCAGAGCAAAAGAAGATGGTCAAAGAGACCGCAGGCTTCTTCGGCGAAAACATGGGGAACATGACCTCCGAGGAACTGATCCAGGCGAGAATGGTCGCCGCCAGCGGTGACTTAAGCGCATGGCGAGAGTTTACCAGCAAGTACAAGATGAACAAGATGACCGCCGAGGTCGACGCCGACGTGACGAAGAACGGCATCCCGACAGATGAATTTTCATTCTCATCCGACCCCACCAATTCCAACCCCGCAGGATACAAGGAAACCGCTGCCTCCCCCGTGGAGACCATAAAGACGGTAGAGACTGCAGAGAAACCGGTCGTTACCGATCAAAACAACGATGGTGTTGATCCTGAATTCAAGAAATTACTCGCACTGTACAACGAAAATCCAACAGACCCCGCAACGCTTGAAGGTCTTAGAAACTGGATTAAGGAATTGAAGGCGAATAAAAATACTGAGAAAAAACCTGACCCCACCACTGCCGAGATCGTAAAAACTGAAGAGCAAGACACGACCACCCTCCCTGTGGTGAAAGCCAATACGGTCAGCATGGCAAACATTCCAGACATGGATTCGACCGAGGTCAAGCGCACAGGCACATGGGTAGCCAGAGTAAGCGACGGTACGCTGCTCTACAAGAACATGTCTGTCAAAGACGATAAGGGAAACCGGATCAAGGTCAGCCTTAAGGATAAAGACAAGGTGTCGGTCAAGAACGGCGTTCTGTACGTCAACGACAAGCCCGTAGCGAGGTTAAAATAATGGCAAACAGCATCAGCCAATACATCGGTGAGATACAGAACCAAAGAGCCGCCAAACTGCAGCAGAAGATGCAGGCGTTTCTCCCCTTCATAGATCACCAGATCCAGAAGAAAGCCACCGAGGAAGCAGAGACTAAGCGCCGTACAAAGGTCGAGAATGATATCAGCACCCTGGCTGCCGGATACGACTGGACCCCAGAAGAGACCAACTCGTGGGTAGAGAGCAACAAGGGACTGTCTACAGAATCGCTACCGGCATCGTTTGAACTGGCAAATAGCAAAAAACAGAAGGTCGTCAACCGTACCAAACTCGAAAACGATCTGCGGATCAGAGCCAAAATGCACGGATACTCAGACGAAGAAGCCAATACGCTCCTCGCCGCAAACTCAGGCATCAGCGACAAAGAGATCGAGAACGTGTTCGACATAGACTATAAGAACCGCAACATTGATACCAAACTGAAGATGTACGGAGCCACGCTCCCCACCGGCGCAACACAGGCAGACAAGCAGGATATACTCGACTCCTACGAGAAGGCGACGGATTTGGGAGAATGGGGATTCGCCAAATTCAAGGAAGCGGCGAAGCCGGGAGCAAACCTCAAATCTCTATATAGCGACGTGAAGGCGGACGTGACCTACAGAGAAACAGTACAACAGAAATTCGGGACATCAAACGATACCTACGTGAAGAAATACGATGAACTGCGTAATAACGGCGTAGCCCCAGCAGCAGCATTCGGAAAAGTCGCAAAGATATGGGACGATAACCAGCCAAAGGGATCAACCGGCGGAAACGGCGGAGAGACAAAGACGGAAATAGCCAAACGCCAGAAGGAATTAGAAGACGCAGCGGTGTACACCGAGACGGTAGGAAAGGACACAAATCAGTACGTGATCTATCCGAGCGATGCTGGACAAACTATCAAGGTACCTGTTTTCAAAAACCGCAATGGTGTCTGGGTATACAAGGACCAGCCGGACATAGCTGTGGACTTCGATAAAGTGTATGACTATAAAGCTATTGATGATCCGAAAAACGTCCCCGTGGTTTACAAATCGAGACCCGGTAAAACCGGCACCGCCGTAGATCAGTATCAGCAATTTGCACGACCGGCGGGCAAATGAAGACATACTATCACAAGGGAACGCTATACGATCTACCAGATGAAAAGGTAGACGGTTTTCTCAAAACTCATAGCGGTGCAGAGCCGACCACCCAATTCGTAAAAAACGGTACGATTTACGACATCCCGGAATCTGTGAAACCTGCGTTTCTAAAACAGCACAAGGACGCTACGGAGGTCGGCGCACCGACGGCTCCCGTACAATCCACCAGAGGAACGACGAAGCCGTACAATCCGGATAATGACCCCATCCGCAAGAACCTGCAGATGAAGCCCATGACTCCCGGCGAGGCACTCAGCGCCAGAGCAACTAACTATCTCAAGCACCCAGGCGGGACAAAACCTATCCCCGGCGGAGCGCTGGAAGAGATGGACAAGGTCAAGGCTGAGAGCGTCCAGAGAAAGGCGAGAATGAATAACGTCCTCGATACGTCGGCGCTGGGAGCAGCAGGGATCAAGAACGCCAGGTTTGACGAAGTTAAAGCAGCAGACAAGGTCGTCGAGAAGATTAAACAAGAAGAAGATCACACCGCTAAACTCAAAAGAATGGATGCAATTCAGGCAGAATATAACTACAACGAACAACAACTCCTTGACTACGCCGAGCGCCGCTCCAGTCTCAACACTGAAGAGGAGAACGACTTCGCATACCTGCTCAAACGCCAGGCGAATATAGAGCAGGACGCTGACGCAATCGCAATGGGCATGACCAGGCGTCAGTACCTGAACTACCAAGTAGGCGCTGAGATGCGTAAGGACGAGCCGGTGCTGTCCTATCTTGATGCATTAGGTACCGGATCCCTGAGCCTGTTCACATCCCCATACACGCTGGTCAACCCCGGTAGCGGGATGGCTGACTTTAACAAATACGGCACTGAAGGCAGCATGTCTGTCGGATCCACCTTCGGGAACATCGTTCAGAGTACTCTGGCATCCACGCCGCTGAACGTCATGATGATGGTCGCCCCAGAACTGGGAGTACCGCTCTCCATGACACAGGTCACAGCCAGCAACATCAAAGACTTCTATGACGCAGGAACACTCGACACCAGCGCCGTGATCTCATCCATAGTGTCCGGAGCGGTGCAGACCGCCATCGAATTCGCATCTGACACCGGACAGATCAAGGGATATCAAACTGCCTATCGTACCGGCGGAGCAAAAGGACTCGAAGAGATGATCCAGAGAGACCTGAAGGCGATGTTCTCCCCGTCACTCAACCAGATGAAGACCAAACTGTTCAAAGGCACGATGACCGAGGGACTGGAAGAAGTCTCACAAAACATAGCGGATAAGCTCATCAACCACGTGATCAACAACGACGCCATGCCCACAGATCTCAAGGCTTACGCTCAGGAGCTGGCAATGGACTTCGTCGGCGGTGCATTCGGCGGATTCGTCCTCGGTGCCGGAGCAACCGGAATCAACCTTGTTACCTCCCGGAACATGATGGAGCAGGTAGACCTGATGGCGAATGGGAAGAACCCGTATCAGAGCGTCAAGCACCTGCAGAACGCTATCATGGCGATCAAATCCGGAGACATGACCAAAGCCAAAACCGAACTGGCGAAAGCCCAGGATCTCAACCAGAATGACCAGATCTCCAACCGGAAGATCCAGAACGCCTTTGCGCTCACTCAGGACGCACTCAACGCCTGGGACGTTCAGCGCACCACCAAGCTGATCGGTGACAACGAAAAGCTGGCTGCCGATATCCACAAAATGACCAGCGAGCTTAACGCTCTCAAACGTGACGACGTCGTCCCCGGAATCCTCACGCCTGAAGGGAAAAAATACATTTCCCTGGAGGCGCAGATCGAGGAGGCTACAAAGCAGCTAAAGAATAACTACAAGCAGATCGCAGCCGACAAAGATATGGCAGCCATCGATGAAGCTGTCGGCAAAGCTGTCCAGGCTGAAGCCAAACTCAAGAAGCTGGAGAAGAAGAACCCCAATCCGAGCGCCAAAACCCAGCGTAAAATCGACGCAGCCACCAAAAAGGCAGATGAACTCGAACACGAAGCTGCCGTCGCATTAAACAAGGGATTTGGCAGCGTAGCGGGAGAATACGAAACACCAGAGAAACCCGTTCCCGCCAAAACCAAAGAAAAGCCTGCAGATAATAATGTCACACCCCAGGATAAGCCGCTCACCGAAGAAGAGAAGGCGCAGCAGATCAAGGACGGGACATACGTCCCCACCGAGGAAGAGCGCAAAGCAGCCGGTGAAAAGATCGAGCTGGAGCAATCAAAGGGAATGATGGCAGGGGATGTCAATGAGACGGTAGATCGTACCGACCCCAAAGAATCTGATAAGACCGGCATCGCTGAGTATGGTAATGAGATCGAGGTCAAGATACCCAAAGGTAATAAGGTCAAAGTCAGATACACGCTTGTTCCCCGAAAAAGCCTCATAGTGAGCCACGATAACGACTTCAAGGAGAACCCTGCATATCCTGCCGAGATCCAGAACCGTGACAGAGGCAAAGCATCCAACCGGGACCAGGTACTCAACATTGAGGCAAACCTCGACCCCAAAGAGGTGATGGACACCTACATCGCCAAAGACGGCGCTCCAATAGTGATCAGAGACAAGAACGGGAACTTCATCGTACTTGGCGGCAACGGTCGCATGATGGGGATCAACCGCAGAGCCGACCTTCGTGGTGAGGAAGCCATGCAGGAATACGAAGCTGAGGTCGCCAGCCGTCTGGAAGAATTCGGATTTTCACCGGATACCGATACCAAAGGCAAGGTACTCGTCCGGACATACTACGGCGAAGAAGACATGGTCGAGACCGCTACCAGGCTAAACACCGACACCGGGCAGCGGATATCCCCGGCGGAACGAGCCAGCTCTGATGCCACAGAAATAGCCAACGCCCGGCGCAAAGGCAATGATATCCTGAAGCTGCTCAACATCACCAGCGGTGACGTCATGAGCAGAAGCAACGAAGCATTCGTCCAAGCGTTTTACGACTTGTGTGTAAGAAAAGAAGCCGGAGAGTATCTGACCAGCGATGGCAGATGGACAACCATGCTGCGCACCAGGATCGAGATGGCGCTGTTCTCGTACATGAACAATGCCAGCAGCGAATCAGAACGCCTGCTGGAGAGCTTCTACGAGGCAGATGATAGCAGAGTAAAGAATATCATCAACGGAATCATAGACAATATCCAAATCATCGTTAAACTGCGCAGTCTGATCGAGGAACATGGACTGCTCGACCTGGACATCTCCAGGACACTGTCTGAAGCTGCAGCACAAATCGACAAGCTCCGCAAAGAGGGACAGAACATCGAGGTATTGCTCGAAGATGCGGACATGTTCTCAGAGGGACAGAGCCTGATCCCTGAAGAGGAAAAGCCTCTCTACCGAGCGCTATACTACCTATCAAGCCGCAAACAGGCGGTAGACTTCGTCGCATCATACTACCGGCAGGCGATTGAGGCAATCTCACCGGAAGAAATGACTATACTGTCAGGAACGGCAGAGACACGTGAAGAGTTTTTAGCCAGAGCCGTGGAGGAATGGACTAATGAAACAGCAGAACAAAAAGCCGAAAAAGAGCGAGAGCGAAAAAGAAAAGCGGATCAGAAAGCGGATCAGGGAAATAATCAGGGAACAAATAGCGACACCGCTACCCCGGAAACGGGAACTCCCGGAACCGGAGCAAGACAAAAAGCAGCCACAGAAACCCAAGACAGTACCAGTGACACCACTGCAGAATCAGACGAAAACCTGATCCCTGACAAGGCTGCCGAAGATGCTCTGATTGGTCTCTTTAAAGATCAGGTCAAGACCAGCAGAAAAGGCGATCCTGAGAAAGGCGAGGATCCCCGGACACTATACATAGAATTCAAGGACGGCAGGGAACTAACGCTTAACCGCCTCACCGGTTTAATTACCGCAAGAGACGCAGCAGGCAACGTAATAGGACCCGCAATAGGCGAGACACGCTCTGACTCTGAGCGGACTGTCACCGGCAATATCAGAATCATTGTCGATCTGGTAGACGGATTCAACGGCGGGAACAGAGTACTCTTCCACGAAGCCTTCCATGTAGCATGGAAGCTATTCCTCACCGCAGATCAATCCAGACACATCATCCGGCACTACGCCAGAAAGCGCAAACTGGACGTCACGAAGCTGACCGCAAAGGACATGGTCGACATTGAGGAAGATGCCGCAGACGATGCGGCGCTCTGGCTCGGCAATCGGGCAGACACCGTCCCCGGCGCACTGAACAACATCTGGCGCAGGTTCTGGGACCGTGTGCGCCACGCTCTGGTCAGCTTCGGATACTACCCCGGCAGCATGAAGGTGCGGGACATCTTCCAGCAACTTGAG
>DAOPZE010000036.1:0-21008 GCA_035353255.1 Candidatus Cloacimonadota bacterium | reverse complement strand
TTTCTGCCAAAAATAAGCATTTTCTGCCCCATAAGAATATAGAGGGTTGATAAACCCAGTTGCTGGTAAGAGAGAGCGAGATACTTTTCCCTCGCCGGATCGTCCGGAGTGGGCTCGAAAGCTCTGAATGGCATAGCGGTGATGTCAAATCCAAGCCCTCACTGTATAAGGAGAAACACATGAAAGTGTTTTTCGAAAATGGAGTAGCTGCCTACTCCGGCAAATACAATGAAGTTGTCTATATGACGACTTTGAACGACCGTCTCTGCCTCGCGCGGAAGTACAGTTACCCGGAACTCGGGATCGTGCATCAAAACATGCGTGAAACGTCCTTAAACCTGAATAAGCTCTATCTCGAGGTGGACCCGCTCTTCCTCGCGGATCTGAAAGCTTACGCAAAGAAAAACTCGAAAGAGAACCGTCCCAAAGCGAAGAAGCTCCTGCATCCGATGCCGGGACCGAAAGCGGTCTTCATTCAGATGATGTGGGCTTGGAGCGCGACCGATCCAGCGCACGTGACCCTGAAAACGATCACACTCGCGGATATTATCACTCTGCAATCCCCCTGCAGAAATATCAGTGAGTCCATCGAAGCCGGGTTTATCCCCAAGGTCAGGAATTATACTGATCTGAACCATCCTATCGTGATCTGATAGGATACAAAAGGGCAGCCGGAGTATCTCATTCCGGCTGCCTGTTTATTGACATCTATTTACCGATATTTTATCTTGTTTAGTTCGCGCTCGAATTACATCAGAACTATCTTCCGTGTCTGTATCAGCTTTCCCTGGCTGAGGCTGATCAGATAGACGCCGGAGGGGAGCTTTTGCCCCTTTGTGTTTTGTCCGTTCCAGATCAGGCTGAATTCGCCGCGTTGAGAGTCGCTCCGACGATAGACCAGTTCTCCCCGCAGATTGTACACGCTCAGGGTATAGGGCGTGGAAGTGTCCTTGAGGTTCAGGCGGATGTAGGCATTCGCGCTAAAGGGATTGGGATGGATGCTGAGGATGCCCGTCAGGGCGGGAATGACAGGGTCTTCACCGGCGACAGGATCAAGCATCTGGACGTTGACAACGGTCTCCTGCGCCGCTAACACGGTGATATCGTGAACGCTGCTGGGTTCATAGTCTTCGTGGGTAATGGTCAAGCCGTAGGTTCCGGGCAGGAGAGCGAGATTGTATTCTCCCTGGTCGTTTGAGGTTGCGGAGATGTCACCGCAGGTAACGACTGCTCCTTCAAGAGGGAGGCTCAGTTCGTTGGTGATGATCCCGCGGATCGTGCCATTGGCTTCCTTGGTCATGAGATTGGAGATCGAGGCTGGTGAATCAACGTTGTTTAGGGTTGCGATGACCTTCCAGCGGTAGTTTCCGGGATTCTGCGCCAGCCACTCAGAATCGGTAAAGCTGTGGATGGGTTCTGTGACGTTGCCCAGCCATGATCCTCCGACGAGGTTTCCGTTCATTACCAGATAGCGCCAGATCGCGTAGCTGTCACAGCCGTTCTGAGGCGGGTTCCAGGTGAGTTCGATCTGATTTCCGGTTGCGGTGGCGGTGACGTTATCGGGAGAATCAGTTCCCAGGGTCGTGGCATAGGCTGTATTGCTGTAATTGCTGTCTCCCAGAGTGTTATGCGCTCGTATCCGGTAGGAGTAGGACGTCTGTGGGGTCAAGCCGGAATTGACGATGGTCGTGACGTCCGCCAACGCCCAATCGACCAGAGACCAGAATCCGCCATTGATGCTGCTTTCCAGATAGAATTCTGTTTCGCTCGTGGAATTGTCATTCCAGCTTAGGCATACGGAACTGGGGGAGAGGACGAGGGCGACGAGGTTGGAGGGTGCGCTGGGTGGAGCGTTGTGCGGTGGAAAGATGATGTGATCGAGCCAGGCTGTATCACTGCCGGTATTGACGCCCTGGTCTTTGACGTATCTCCAGGTAAAGGTGTGCGTTCCTGCTGCGACGGTATAGCTGTGCTGAGTCCAGTTCTGATATCCGGACCATTGTTCCTGTTGGTTGCCATCGATCAGGAAGCGGAAATAGTCATAGTTCGCTTCGGTCGAGAACTTGCTGAAGAAGCTGATGGAGCCTGCCTCGGTCACGTTCAAAGCAAGGCTCAGTTCGGTCGTCTGATTGTGAGAGATAGCGCCCGCCTTTGCAGCGAATGAACCGCTGAACTTGTCCGTTCCCTGAACGACCCAGGGTATGGTGCTTACGTTCGTCCAGGGATATTGGGTAAAGGTTCCCGATTCAAAGCCTTCATTGGCGGGAAGGAGGAGCAGGATATTGATCGAAGACGCGCGGACGTTAGCTTCGTTATCGATCGCCACTGCCCTGATCGTATGCGCCCAGGGGCTTTGCTCATGCGTGTCCCAATCCCAGGTGTAGGGCGCGGAATCGTCCACAAAGGCAGGCGTCAGGCTCTCATCAGTGTAAAAACTCACAGAGGTGATCGTGCCATTTGTATCTGAGGCGTTGACGTTGACGCTGATCGTATTTCCCAGTTCAAAGACGGAGTTGTTCGCCGGTGATGTGATCATGCAGGAAGGCATTCCTGGGGCGACTGCCATGAGCGCAGCGGAAGCGTTTATCATGCCGTAACCGGTGTATCGATCCCAGCCTGCTCCACCATCGATGGTCATATCGGTCGCGGTGGATACTATCGTCTGGCGCACTTGAGCGGGGGTCAGCCCATTATCCTTGGAGAGAATGAGAGCCGCCACTCCTGCCGCGTAGGGCGTGGCACAGGACGTGCCGTTGAAATTGGTGGCGTATGACCCATTCATGGTCGTTGCCGGAAGTATCGTTGCCGCCATGATATCTACGGCTTTGGGATCATCCTGAATGTTCACGCCATAGTTTGAGCCCCACCAGTTCTCCCCGTCCGAGGAGGACATGCTCTTCCTCTGTCCGGTCGGGCTTGCCGCTCCGACGCTGATCACAGCGGGATGGTTCGCGGGGTAGGCGATTGCGGAAGTATTGGAATTGGCTGTCGCGGCGAGGATGACGCAACCGGCATTGTAAGCATAGTTCAAAGCGGAATCGCAGGTCGGATAGCTTCCTTCCTGAGTGCCGTTCTCGGCGCCGAGACTCATGCTGATCACATTGACATCGTTATCCGCGGCATGGGTGATCGCATTGGTTATTGCCGTAAAGGTCATCTCTCCGGAGTTATTCATCACCTTGAGAGGCATGATCTTGCAGCCTCCGGCTACTCCGGCTACTCCGATTCCGTTGTTGGTTTCTCCGGCTGAGACTCCGGCGCATTGGGTACCGTGTCCGTTTGAATCCAGCGGATCATTGTCATTACTGCCATAATCATATCCCTGAATGCAGTTGTCATTCAGATCGGGGTGGTTGTAGTTCACTCCGGTGTCGATAATGGCGAGTATGACATCAGGTGAACCAAATCCCTGTGATTGATCCCAGGCTTCCGGGGCGTTGCTGTCGAAACCCGCGCCTCCGCCTCCGGGACCTTGTCCTGTGTTGTTGTGCCCCCAGTTCAGATTGTAATATGTGTCATTGGGTGCGATCTGGGGATAGGCAAAGAGCTCGAAGCAGGCGTCCTCGACATAGTCGCTGGATTTTATCTTCAGCAAAGCGTTTTCTACACTGATACGTTTATCCAATCTTAGCAAAAACCAGCGGTCGAATCCCTCGGTTGCTTCCCAGACGGTGTCTTTAACTCTGCGGTGCGCCCGGATGATCGCCGTTCCTCCGATCTCCGCCATAAGCTTATCCAGTTCAGGGATACCGAATGCGAAGGCTTCTTCATTCAATCCGGTCGGAAGGTCGGTTCTGAGGATCGCTTCTTTGCTCAGCTTGATCTTGAGCAAGTCGGAGGCGTACAGCGGGCGGGACGAAATGCTTGAGTTGCCGGCGGCATCAGCCCAGATACCGATCGACAGGCAGATAAGAATAAGAACCAGGGAAACACGCTTCATTAGGGTTCTCCACGTTTTTTGTTTGTCCTATGTGCAACAGTTGTTCCAATTGCAGGTATTTCCCTGATACAGATATAATTGTGTGGAACCGTTTCGTGTCTCTGATTCAGTGTTTCGTTGTATCGGATACGCTTTGGTCTGAATAGTGGAGATAGGATCGACCAGACTTGATGGCACCGGACTGTTGGAAAAAAAGAAGCCGGGTTGCCCCGGCTTCTTTTCAATCAATGTTTGTTTGATATCTTCTCAGAGACTATTCAGGAACTTATCCAGAATAGGGGAGAGGCGCGCTAGAGTTTGACCAGTTTTCGGGTCTGGACTGACCTGCCGGACTCAACGCGGATGAAATAGATACCGGTGGCGACCTGCTTTCCTTGAGAATCGTCTCCCTTCCAGATCAGACTATGGTCACCTTTTCCTGCCCGGTTGGATGGATATCGCTTTACCAGCTGGCCTTTGAGGTTATAGATGCTTATCTCGACGGGATCATCGTACTTTTGTCTCCACTCCATGGTTATCGATCCACTAAAGGGATTGGGATAAGCTGAGTTGATCGCGAGAGGGGGTTCGATCTGCTCCGGGTCATGGCTATGAGAGGCATTCATCCCGTTTATCTTCTGCGCTTTCAGTCCTATGAAGGGATCATCATAGAAATAATCATCACTGCGGTAGGATTGCCAGACGACGATAGCTTCGTTATCCATTGACAATGAGATCGGCAGACGTTGCCTGTCGTTATCTACACTGATGATCTGAGGCTCGCTCTCGATCGGGTCGCCAGCCGAGCCGATAGTGCGATAGAAGATCTTTTCCGGTTGGTTCTCACCGCCAATAGACCAGATCGCGAGCATCCCGCCATTGTCATAATCACAGAGTGACAGACGCTGGAGATCGTCATAGACAGGGGTCGTGGAGCCGATAATGACTCCCTGGTCGTCGTACTGCAAGTTTCCGGAATTATCAAGGTGCTGATAACGGATGAACCTTGAATCTGCCTGCCTGTCATCCATGACGATGCCCAAACCCCGGTTTGTGGGTACACAATAGGCATAAGTTGCGCTTTGATCAGCAATTTGAACAGCGTTCGTTCCCCATGGATAGGTGTGTTCTGTGGTGATCTTCCGGGCGTAGATGCTTGCGGGAGAGTATCCGCCCATGACCAGGATCAGGTTCTCATCATCGAGCTGAGCGTAGAAAGGCATGATCTCATGATCGGTCGGAGGGGAAAAGACGATCTCTCCATTAGCATTCCAGCCCGGATAGGGATCTCCGTTGATGTCCACAAGAAGGCAATATACGCTTGTTGTGTTTGTGAGGGGATCGTATGCCAGCCAGGTGAAATATCTCCCTTTCATGGTATTGGTGAAGCTGGAGCTATTGGGAATGTTATCGATAAGAACCTTGCCACCAGTGCCCCAGCACTTCTCTCCATTGTGGATACGTTGCCCCATGAGCTGAGAGATCGCCCCGACTCTCTGCATCCATCCAAGATAGAAATCCCCATTGTAATAGCTGAGCGATGCTGAGTAAGTGTCATTCGCGCTGATCAGGATCGCCGGATCGATCACTCCCTCAGCCGCCGAGAACGACCTGAAATACACACCATCGCTGTCATACACTACTGCAACGCCATCGGGATACTCACAGGAGTTTACATAGATCGCAGAGCCAGACGGGGGTGATAAAGTCTGCGCATCTGCCAGAACAGGCTCTCCGGATGGATCGATCATCTGATAACATATTTCTGCTGAGCCGTTTGTCACGCAATCGGAAAAGAGAACAATTGCGTTCTCTCCTGATCGGTAGATCGCGTGGGGACTCGAAAAACCGGTTTTTACTGACGTCTGTGTCAGTCCACCGGCAGGATAGGAAATAGTGCCGCTATCAGAGATACTCTGTAGTTTCAGTTTCTTTTCATTGTTCTCTGTCACAAGGAAGGTCGTGTTCATCCAATAACTTGAAACGGTCATACCATAGTTCCAGATTCTGGAATTACCTGAGTACACTGTCATACCTTCAGTTCCATATGGGAGCTGTTGTTCAGGTCCTATCCGGTTAACTTTCAGTGTTTCTGAATTGTCTGCGTCTTCGATCCAGGTGACAAAAGTGAATGACGGGTTGCAATCTATTATCAGATCCCTTACATCAGCATTGGATGTTCCTACAAGCAGTCCTCCAGGCGGTGTAGCAACACTGTCTGAGTAGTTTATCGTATACAGACAGATCTCATTTCCTGTTCCAATAGATTTCTGGAAAGCGAACAATAGTTTCTGATTGTTTGTAGTGCTGGAGTAGGCAAAATCTGGTGCGGTTGTCTCTGCTACGACAAGCTCCAGAGGGGGATCAATCAGGGGAGTTCCACTACGACTAAAGGATCTGATGCTCAAGCTCTGCTGGCTTCCGGTACACTTCACAATATCATAGATCCTGTAATTATCGAGTTGAATATCGTGTTGGCTGTAATTGCTTTCCCCGGGAGCAAATGGATAAGAGCGTTGCCAAATCATCACTCCACCATAAGAATACATTTCCAGGTAGTTGGTTTGGGTCGATGTGCATTTGTAGTGAAGTATAGCCCCAAAACTACTTCCTGATACGAGATCACTGAGAATAATATTAGCAGGAGTAGTGATCGTAGGAGCCATCAGTCCCCAAGTCTCTACTCCGGAGGAATTGAAGCTAAGTCCATACATAGTATTCGCCCTGCTTTCTTTATAGAAAACATAAGCGCCATATTCAGTATTTGCAGCGATTCGATATGTATATGTACCTTGCAGCCGATCTGATGCAACGCACACTCCGTTCCCCCAAATAATATCCCCGGTTAAGTCTATCTTTTGCATCATTATTCTATGGTTGAACATAGCATCTGCTTCCAGCCAACTGATGATATAATAGTTATCAATTGTGAAAGTAGTTTCGATGCTTGCGATAGATGCTTCTGATGATTTGATGACAATTGGTGAAGTCCACAATGACTCACCTCCGGGTACTATCAGATCAGCGTAGATTGTGCGCATATTCCCGTTTGTCTCAACCCAGACATTTAATAAACGATTTGATACAGCGAGTATTGGGTTTCCAAAGTAATTGAGGTCCTGACCTGCTCTCACTGTTGCCTCGTCAGTCCACATGGGTTGGCTCCAGGCCATGCCGGCCAGAACCAACATCACCGTGCATAATAATGCTTGTCTCATGATTTCTCCTTGCGCTAAGTATGGTGAATATGTAAAACTGCGCCTTGTGGCTTTACATAAACAAACGGAGATCCGTCAGAACCACCGGACAGGACCTGATAACCATCAATGTCAAACTAGGTAACCTATGGCATCAAATCCGGGTTTAGGTGGATAAACCACGATCATACAACTCTACGCAGCTAAAAATGAATATTACTAAGACTCTGTTTCCGATAATACAACCTGTACTTATATGATGCGTATTTTGCTTTAAATATTCTGTCAAGAACTATATTCATCTCAGAGAATCAACCTGATGTTGAATGTTCATTTGTAATACACAGTGATCTGTCATTGCCTGAGATATCAAGATCTCTAATTCTTTATCCTCTATATGATAGCGTATATTTTATTCCGGTTCTGTTATACATTGCCTATGTCTCAAGATCGCCACTAAACAAATAGCCTCCCGAATAAAGGGAGGCTATAAGCTTCTGTTTCGTTCTTATTGTTATTTGATCTTGATGGTCTTGATAACACGGCTGTAGCCATCCTGCTCTGATCTGATGAAGTACATGCCGTTCGCGGTGCTCTTGCCGGAGAAGTCCGTTCCATCCCAATTGACAACCTGATCTCTGTGGCTGGTAAGAGTCTTGACAAGCTGACCTTTTAGATTGTAGATCTTGAAACTGATCTCCGAAGAGGATTTGCTTCCGGCAATAAGATTCAGGTTTGAGCTAAAAGGACTCGGATAGTAGTCCAGGCTCAATAGAGGCGAGGGAGAGGCGACCGGATCCTCGGTAGCGGAGTAAGTCTCCCAGGTATAGTCCACCCTTTCTGCGTCATAGAAAGTACCATCTTGACTGTCCTGTTTGATCGTGTAGCTGGGATTCCCACTTGCGTCATAATAGTAGTCTTCCCGATGTTGGGGTATCCATTGTGCGTTATCCCAATATGAATCCACCATATGAGTCCTTTGCAGCTGAGCATTGAATTCATACAGAGATTGGCTTTCGGGAATCCAAGCGTTGGTCTGCCAGTATTCGCCGGTACTACTCGTGATCATTCCGGGGAATTCAATATTGTCATTGATGTACATTAGCGGAAGATTATGAGCCATGTATTCGATGAAGTAAGCTCCCGTGCTGGTATCCTGAGGATGATACACGTAGGTCTGGCGATAGTCTTGTGTCCAGTTCAATGAGTCCGGCGAGACATATCCCAGTTCCTGGATGATCCTTCCCTGAGTGTCATATGTGAAGGTCGAATGGTCGTATTCGACCGGACGCCCTTCTTCCCAGGAGTTCCAGCTATAGACTTCAAAAGTGTTATTCGCTCCATAGATAATATGAAATCTCCCTACTGGAGTCCAATCACGATTGTCCTTCATGATTCCGCTCTGATAATAATAATAGTTGGTAAGCCTGTTTTGAGCGTCATACTCAGCGGTACCCAGCATAACAGGGAAATACATGTTCATGATATTCATGTTGATCTGGTTCGAGACGATATATCCCGCTGCGTTATACTCGAGGTGAGCTGTCATATAACCGATCACCCATTCGCTCGTCTCCGTATCGTACATATCTGATTGCATCGAATCAGGGAGGGACGGATCAGCAAGATTGTAAAAGAAGGAAGCCCTGGAGCTGGGCACCCATCCGCCGTCACCGGGATAACTGGTTAACTGCTGTGAAAGTCGATAGGCTCTGGAGAGTGGGTTTACCTGCCCAAAATTGAAGGTAGGCTTTGCATCAAAAATACTCGCCATAACCAAGACAGGTATGACGAAAACTAAAGCGAGAATATACGTCTTTTTCATTGTCATTTACCTCGAAATATTATCTGTATAGTATAAATATAACCGCTTCATCGGTATATCAAAGGAATAATTGGCATTGCCATGCAGTATAGGTACATAATGAATTGTCTTGAGTGATACTGGGAGGAGATTCGTCAATAATGAAAGATCAGGCTGATCTCTCTTTGAGCGTGGGCGGGGCTATCAGAGGCGTGAACCGCATTCTCGGTAATGCCCTCAGCATAGAGATCACGGATCGTACCTTTGCGGCGTTTAGCAGGATTCGTGTCTCCGATCAGATCACGCAAAGCTTCGACAGCGTTCTCCTTCTCCAATAGCAGAGCTATGGTCGTTCCGGAACACATGAAGTCGATCAGTCTTGCGTAGAATTCCTTGCCAAGGTGTTCTTGATAAAAAACTGCCGCGGAATCCCGGTCAAACTTCATTATCCGGATATCCCGCAGCACAAATGCTTGATTTTCTATGATGGAGATGATTTCCCCGGCATGCTTATGAAGCGTTGCATTAGGCTTGATCAGCAGCAGGGTTTGTTCGATCATCGTTTGGTATAGACTGTCTCGATATAATCCAGCGCGGCAACCTTGATAGCGATGTCACGATTGAGTACCTGGCTCATTCTGATCTTATGGATGAGGATATCCGTCCATACTTCGTACATCTCATTCGGCTTGATATCCATTCCTGTGTAAAGTTTGAGCATCTCAGGATAAAACTCATCACGATCGGCATCTACTCTGCCAACGACAAGCTTATGGCTGTCTGAACAGACATCATAATCCTTGAAACGGACGTCCACGACCGCGTATCCAAGCTTGAGAAGATTCTCGAAGTTCACTTGTAAATCACTTGCTGATAACATTATCTATACTCCATTCGTTTATTTACTCGACAAAAACATATATTATCATATCTTGTGTCCAAGCTAACGGGAGTATAGCTGGCGTCAAGAAGAATATTCATTTACGTAGAACGATAGGTCAGATTTCGTCTCCCTCAAGCTTCATATAACCAGAATCATTCTTATCGACCGGAGTATAAAATGGGACTTTTCAAGCTTGTTTCCGACTATGTTCCCAGCGGCGATCAGCCCGAGGCTATCGAACAACTGCTGGATGGCGTCAATTCTGACAAGAAACACCAGGTTTTGCTCGGAGTGACAGGTTCGGGGAAGACCTTTACCATTGCCAACGTGATCGCGCGCCTTGACCGTCCAGTATTAGTACTCTCGCACAATAAGACACTTGCAGCGCAGCTTTATGGCGAATTGAAACAGCTCTTTCCTGATAACGCGGTGGAGTATTTCATCAGCTATTACGATTATTATCAGCCTGAAGCGTATATACCCGGAAAGGACATCTATATTGAGAAGGATTCTTCCATCAATGACCAGATCGAGAAGCTCCGCCTCAGAGCCACCATGAGTCTCATGGAGAGGCGTGACGTGATCATCGTTGCCTCCGTTTCCTGTATCTATGGTCTGGGTGTTCCTGAAGAGTACAGGGAAGCCCTGATCAGGGTCAAGGTCGGACAGCTGATGGAGCGTGACGAACTCATCAAAAAGCTTGTGACAGCGCATTACAGCCGCAATGACATTGCCTTCGAGCGTGGAGCTTTCAGGGTTCGCGGCGACATCGTCGATATCTATCCCGCTTATTTGGAGCACTGCCTCCGTGTCGAATTCTTCGGCGATGAGATCAGCAAACTTGAAAAGCTCCATCCGATCAGTTATCAGAGTCTGGGCGAGGCCGATGAATATCCCATCTATCCCGCGATCCACTTTATCATGAACGAGGATCGTATGCATAATGCCCTGCACTCGATCCAAACAGAGATGGAAGAACGAGTTCAGTACTATCTGGACAACCAGCGCTATGTCGAAGCCGACCGCCTGAAACAGCGAACCTCCTTTGATCTCGAGATGCTCAGAGAATTAGGTTTTTGCTCGGGTATCGAGAATTATACCAGACATCTGACAGGAGCGAAACCGGGTGAACCGCCCAACTGCCTCCTGGATTACTTCCCCGACGACTTCCTCTTCATCATCGATGAGTCTCATGTGACCATTCCTCAGGTACATGGCATGTTCGGAGGAGACTATACCCGAAAGAAGAATTTGGTGGAATACGGATTCCGGCTACCTTCCGCCTTCGACAACCGGCCTCTGCGTTTTGAGGAGTTCGAGAGCTATATGCGCAAGGTGATCTTTGTTTCCGCGACTCCGGCAGACTATGAACTCAGCCTGACTTCGGGTGAGATCGTCGAGCAGATCATCCGCCCGACCGGACTGCTTGATCCCGAGATCGAGATCAAGCCAATCAAGCATCAAGTAGATGACCTTATCGCACAGGTTCGGGAACGTGTCGCTCTGAATCATAAAACCCTGGTCATGACCCTGACCAAGCGTATGGCTGAAGACCTCACGACATATCTTGGCAATGCGGGAATACGCGCCAGATATCTACACAGCGATATCGACACAATCGAGAGAGCGAGCATTATCAGAAGTCTGAGATTGAATGAATTTGACGTCCTCGTCGGCGTCAACCTCCTCAGGGAAGGTATCGATCTCCCTGAAGTATCCCTGGTTGCCATCCTGGATGCCGATAAGACTGGGTTCCTGCGTTCGACACGCTCTCTTATCCAGATCTCGGGAAGAGCCGCGCGTAACGTTCGGGGCAAGGTCGTTCTCTATGCCGATGTCCTTACCGACGCCATCAACAGAACCGTCAGCATGACCAATGCCCGCCGGGCAAAACAGCTTGAGTATAACGAGACTCATGGCATCACACCTCAGACGATCATGAAGACCATCGAGCAGATCATGCAATCCACAGCCGTAGCTGAAGGATATGACAAGGTCGATGAAGCGGGCAAATCAGAAGAGACTTCCAAACCCGCCAAGCAGGAATTCATGGATTACCTGGAACTCGATAGCAAAGAAAAGATCATTGAGCTACTGACCAAAGAGATGAACAAAGCTGCGCTAAAGCTGGATTTTGAACGAGCCGCGGAGCTTAGAGACAGGATCCTGGAACTGAAGATGGTCTGAGGAATAATCTCCGGAAGTAGCTCCCAATAAGTATATTCCTACCATCCGACTTCGTCATATATTGAATTGATGCTGTTTCTTCGCTAGTTCTCTCTTCTTGTCATATGCTAACCTGATCATTACCCGCTCGTATTGTCACCGAATCCAATCCAAACGCTTGTACGGATACCGTACGGGTATCATACGGACACCATACGGTCAGCGTATGGTATGGTAAAGTGGAAATGAAAAACAAGGTGAGTTTGAAGTAAACAAAAAACCGCGGTTTCGATCCGCGGTTTATATTGTTCATAGCAATTATGGTTATGCTTTGATTTGTAGGGAGTTGACCAGTTTCTCGAGTGTCTCGGGTCTGTCTTTCATGTCCGAACTCTTCAGGAACTCGATGCGTTGGATGAATCTGTCTTTGAGCAGGTTGACGTAGTCCGCCATATTTCCGCGATTCTGAGGAAGATATTTCTCGTAGTAACCGGGAAGTAGTTTCTCGACAGATTCTTTGGTCGGGATCATTGCTCCGGGAAGCATATCCCAGGGTTCCCACTGCAGACTGTCGGTCAGGATCGCTGTCTGGAGCGTGAGTGAGGATTTTAGGGGGATGCCTTCGAGCTTTTCATCGGATTCCTTCCAGTAGCCTCTGGAATTGAAGCAATAGAAATCGGCTCCGTTATCAGCTACCGACAGGAACGCATCGACGTCATGATAGAGCTCATAGACGCGGAAGGGGTTGGCAAATGGCTCAAAGACAAGCTTTTTGAGTTCGTCTTCTGTGACGTTCTCAGCCCTGTTTCTCTGGGTCATCAGCGCCGCGCCCATGGCGATTGCCAGGAACTTATCCGTGATCTTGATCACCGGTGGCAGGACGGTATCTTTCATCAGCCAGACGAGAGCTTTCGGGAACGCGCAGGCATTGACGTGGGCGCCCAGGAGATCTCTATCCAGCAGGGCACGACCGTTGGAATTGCGAAGATCCATGCCAACAGGCCAGCGCTTGCCCTTGAGGTCGATCACTGCGTGGTTCATCAGAGCGAGGCAATACTTCCAGTCGGGATGATCAACGTCGCGGCTGTCAGTCTTGTCAAATAGTGTAGGCTCCCAGCAGCGGCAGATCTTGTTCTTCAGGTCGATCTGGAAAGCGTCGTCGTGCAGGACGACTTTGGAGAATCCTTCGGGGAGAGTACCGGCATTATCGGCGTTGTTAGTATGTGATGACTTGCCGGTTCCTGAGAGACCGTAGAAGGCGATGGAGCGCTTGCCCAGCTTGTGGTAGTAGGTTTCTTTACAGGTGGTGAAATCGATCTCTTTGATCCCGCCATGGCAGGCAGCCATACCTATTCTGATCCCGGAAGTCCAGGCGAGAGTAAGAGTCCCCTTTTTCCTTTCTCCAAAGTATCTCATGCCTAGATTGACGATGACGTTGTGCTTTTCATCGACGAGGGCGAGTTGCGGTGCGCCGACGTTGTTGTAGAAGGTGTCGTTGCATGTCCACTCGTTGAAAGCTATGAGGATTATATCCTGGATGGGGAGCTTGGGGCTTTGCTCATATTGCGCCTGTAGTGACTCGTAGGGGGCGAAGTTCAGCAGCCAGTTGTAGAGGTTAGCAACATCAGTTTCAGTCGTGATGAAAGTGGCCTTCAGCATCAGATCGTTTTCCATGCCAAGGATCGCTTCAGCCTTGATCAGAGGATAGTGTTGCATCTGCCAGACAGCTTCACGGAAGTCGCCTTCGATCTTGTTCTTCTGTTCCGTCGCAAGTCTGTGGTAGAATCTGCGGGCTTTGGCAGTTCTGCCGATGATGTTTCCATGACAGTCGTTCAAGACTTTAGCCCCTTCAGGAAGGTTGTGCATCCGGGCGAAATCGGGATAGATGAGCATATCCGTCTCTGTCACACCGGGCTGGGCTTTTGCCATTTCGTATGCTTCAGCAATTGTCACTTTCCGAACGTTCTGATTGTTCATCAGAGTTTCAGCTATAGCACGGATGGGGGACATATCCCTCAAATTGCTATAATACTCAGCACTGTTCTTGCTTGCCATCATTCCTCCATGTTGGCTGTATTTTTATTCAATGTTTACAAAACTAGGCGCATGAAACAATTCTGTCAATGTAAAAATCAGATGACGTGCAGCTCTTTACCGATCGTTCTGAATTTATCCAGCGCAAAGTCAAGCTGGGCTTTGGTATGCGTCGCCATGAACGAGGTTCTGATCAGACATGAATTTGGCGGTACAGCAGGCGGAACGACGGGATTGATGAAGACGCCTTCCTCGCCGAGACGCGCCCACATCTTGAAGGCGGTCATCATATGTCCGACATGTAAAGGTATGACAGGCGTGCAGGAGGTTCCCGTATTGTAGCCCATAGCCTGAAATTCTTTGAGCATGTAGTTCGTATTTTCCCAGAGCTTTTCTATGCGCTCAGGTTCGTTTCGCATGATCTCTACCGCTGCAAGAACTGAAGCTGTCGATGCCGGTGGCAGTGAAGCAGAGAAGATCAGGGCACGTGATTTGTGCTTGAGATAGTGGATCAGATCTTCATCGGCGGCGATAAACCCTCCGACAGAGGCGAGAGACTTGCTGAATGTTCCCATGATGAAAGAAACTTGGTTGATCATACCATAGTGGTCAGTGACTCCGGCGCCGTGCTCTCCCAGAACACCGAGAGAATGGGCTTCGTCCACCATGACCTGCACTCCGTACTTCTCCGCGAGCGCCCAGATTGTCGGAAGATCGGCTATGTCACCTTCCATGGAGAATATTCCATCCACTACGATGAGTGCATTCTTCCCTTCTATCTTTTGCAGGACACGCTCCAGGTCTTTCATATCGTTATGATTGTATCTGAGCATGGTTCCGTCTGAGAGTTTGCAGCCATCGATGATGGAGGCGTGGTCATATTTGTCCGTTATGACATACTCATGGTGTCCTACGATGGCGGAGATGCAACCAACGTTGGCTTGGTATCCTGTCGGAAAAGCAAGAGCTGCTTCCTTCTTGCAAAGCTTGGCGAGTTCTTCTTCCAGCTTGATATGAATGTCCAGAGTTCCGTTCAGGAATCTGGAACCCGCGCAGCCAGAACCGTATTTCTTTATTGCTTGAATGGCAGCTTCCTTGACGGCGGGATGGTTTGTCAACCCCAGATAGCTGTTCGAACCAAGCATGAGCATCTTCTTACCATTGCACATGACCTCGGTGTCCTGCTCGGACGTTATCTCACGAAAGTATGGATAATAGCCCAAAGCCATAGCTTTTCGGGCATCCTGGAATTGATGACACTTATCAATGATACTCATTTGTTTTCCTTTATGGTTTAGATTATCTTAAACGATCTGAGGTTCAGATACAACGCTCTGACCAAACTATAGACGATGTAAACGAGGGGGACGGAGATCAGCATCCAGAGGATACCACCGATCCAGCCACCCGCGATAACGGTCAATAATACTATGAGTGGATGCATCCTGATGGTCGTTCCGACCACGACAGGATATACAAGATTGTTATCTATGAGCTGGACGATCCACATAGCCAGGGATGCCCAGATGATCAAAACAGGATTAGCACCGGTGATCAGAATTGTCAGTGCAGCAACGAGAACTCCGCTTGCCGGGCCGAAGTAGGGAATGATATTGGCGAATCCGGCGATAACTCCGATGAGAATGGGATTGGGAACACCAACGATGCTGAAGGCAACCGAGACCATGATCGCCACGACGATTACTTCAAAGAACATTGCTCTGAAATATCTGCCAACTGTCTCATCGATCTTATTCATCAGGGAGAGAGTCAGTTCAAAGTACCGGTTCGGGATCAGGGAAAGGATGCCCTTCCGGAATTGGTGCTTATCCTTGATAATGAAGAAACTGAGAAGAGGAACCGCGGCAAGGAACGACAGAGTGCCGATCACCGCCTGGAAGTTCTTCATCAGGATTGTTGGCAGATTCTTGGCAATCTCGACCCCTTTGCCGATCATCTCCTGGAAGAGTGACGAGAGGCTCAAATGCGGAATCTGCTTATCCAGATTGGTCAAAAAGTCATTAAGGTTTTTGATAAATGGTAAGCCTAACACAGTTCTGAGAGCTGATTCCTGGTCTTTACCCAGTGTCTGGAGGATGCTGTTTCCCTGATGTGACAAGGTTGGCAAGAAGCGAAGTCCGAACCAGATCAGTAATCCCAGGATCATGATATAGACGATCAGGATAGACAGCCAGCGGGGTATTCGCCTGCGTTCAAACCAATTCACAAAAGGATCCATCAGGTAAGAGAACATTATCGCCGCAGCAAGATAGCCAAAGATAAACCTGTAGTAGAGAATGCCCAGCACGAACACTACAGCAAAGAGAAGATATATCAATACCTTCGTCAGGTTCATTATTGCTCTTCTCCGGTGCCCGCGAGATCGAACACGTGTGTGCTGAGAAGTTTACAGCAGGTGCTGAGGATCTTGACTCCCAGACGAGGATTTCTGGCAACGAGATCCAGGAAATCCTCACGCGAGACTGCCAGCAAGTTTGTTTCCTTAATGGCGATCGCTTTACTCTGCCGGATGGGTTTGTAGAAAAGGTCGATCAACCCGATCTGCTCGCCTTTGCCTAGTCTGCGTTGTCCCCCGGGCTGGGTGCTACCTGTAAGCTCGATCTCACCGTTCAGGATAAAGAACACTGCTTCCAAGGGGAATCCTTTGTCAAAGACCTGCTCGTTTTTCGCGTAGGAACGCTTGTGACAGATGTTACTTACCTGATACATTTCATATGGATTCAGGTCTGCAAACAGAAGAAAGCTCCTCAATTCTGAGTATTTATCATCCTTGCTTCTGACGAGTCCCAGTATCTTGTAGATTTTATCAAACATCAGATCCTCCGTTCATGCTTAGGATTTGACTAAGGGAACAAATGTGCATGCACCATGATGAGTCACCGACAACTCCGAACCATGCCTGACGACACGGGTCAATATCTGATAGCCCTCAGCTCCCACGGGGATGATCAATACACCGTTGTCCGCCAGCTGGGCAAGGAGCTTTTCAGGGATCTCCGAAGCCCCGGCAGTGACTATGATCCTGGAGAATTCCTTATAGGGTGGATAAGCTTTTTCCCAGCCATTCCATCCATCTCCGATACGAAAGTAGATATTGCGGAATCCTTGTTCCTTGAGAAGTTTCTGCGCCTTCAGAGAGAGGCTTTCGATCCGTTCCACCGTGCAGACTTCTTTGACGATACCCGCAAGCAAAGCAGCCTGATAACCGCTGCCTGTCCCTATCTCCAACACAACATCATCAGAAGTAAGTTCCGCGTATTGCATCATGATCGCGATCATTAGCGGCTGGGAGATGGTCTGACGTTCGGAGAGGGGGAGAGGTTGATTGCGATAAGCATAGTTCTTCAGGTCCGGCGCGACATACTCCTCTCTGGGAATCGCTGCAAAGGCACGCAATACCGCGGGATCGCTAATCCCGGACTTTTGCAGGGATTGGATCAGAAGTTGGCGTTGATCTTCGAAGCGCATCTCAGAATTGCAGCAGTTTGTTGGTTTCGATCCAGTCCAGAATATCGGGGAAGGCTTCACCATGCGTCAGATCGAAGCCCAACGGAGTAAACGAGATATAGCCTTCGGAGATCGCTTCAGCGTCGGTTCCTGTGCTCTTGTCCCAGACAGGTTTATCGCCACCGATCTGATACGAAAAGCCGGTTTCATCCTCTTCGCTGATCTTGACGAAATTGTAATATTTCCGGTGCCCAGTTTTGGTCAGGCGAATACCCTTAACCTCTGAATAGGGCAGGTTTGGGAAATTAATGTTCAATACTTCCAGATTATCGATCAGATCAAAGACCCCAAGCTTGAGGAATTCAACAATATATCTGGCGCTTGTCTCGTAGATCTGATCAGTGTAGGAGCAGATTGACGCCGCTATGGCTTTGTAACCATAGAAAGAAGCTTCCGTAGCAGCGGCAACAGTACCTGAATAGAGAATGTCCTCGCCCATATTCTGCCCCGCGTTTACGCCACTGATCACCAGATCGATAGGTTCGGTAATGATCTTTTGCAGGGCAACGACCACGCAATCGACAGGAGTGCCGTCGACAGAGTACTCGTTCTTCGCGAGTTTATTGACCCTGATCTCCCTTCTGAGAGATATGGAGTGGGACGCGGCGCTTCTTTCCCTGTCTGGAGCCACGATGATGATCTCGTGCCCTGCCAGGGTAAGTTCATCAGCCAGGGTTCTCAAGCCTTTTGCCTGGATACCATCGTCATTGGTAAGCAATATTCTCAAATCGATCTCCGGTTATCAAATCGTAATGTTATGTGTTAGTATCAGATATAATCCTATCCCAAGGATCACAACCAACAGGATAAACAAGAAGTTATCCATGACCAGGTGCCAGGTGTTTTTCCAGAACCGTTTGTGCACGGCGTTGAATTCTGGAATGCGTGATGATTTGCGGAACAGCCTGAATGACTTGTTCCTCTGGCTGGCACGATAAAGCCGGCTGGCTTGATTAGTCCATTTGATCGCCCCTCTGGAAGAGCGATATGGCTTGTAGCCGATTTGAGCCATTCTAAGTTTAAATGCATCACTCACTCCGGTAAGTTCCTCCGGATCAACCTCTTGAAAATAATCGTGTGTATCTTTTATCATGCAATATCCTTGACGTGTATGATTCTTATGGACTGTCTATTTGTCAAGCACAAAGTCTCTTATCTCCCAGCCTGATCATTCCCTCTTTCTAATTCGATCGGAAATCATATCGAAAGTATATCCATACAGTATGATTTCCATACGTTTGTATGGGTATCATACGGTGGGCATACGGGAGGCGTACGGTAATGTTACGCTATACTCAAAGGGAAAAGTTGAAAGTGAAACTAGATCAGACAATATAAAAGAACAAGATAACCCTCTATAGATCAAATTGATAGGGATATCCACAGGGAAGAGGGTTCGAATAATTTGAAATAAGGCTCAGAAATTGTATCGCATGAATGCTAATAATTGATCAGGAGAACCTAAAAAATGTCATCGGGATTTAAGCTCAGACTGTTTATGATTTTGGTTGCCACCCTGTCCTGCGGGTTAGTTTTCGCGCATTACACCCTCGATACAGATAGAGCAGCCCAGGAATACATCTCAAGATTTACCGAGACTAACCCTCCCACAGGCGCTGTTCGTCCTGTAGGAGAGTTCGAGCCTGCCAGCCATGTTTTGATCCGCTATCCTCTGGGGATACCCGTGAACCTTGTCGCACAGCTCTCCAATACCGCGCAGGTGATCTGTATCGTCTCCAGCACTTCGGTTCAGAACCAGGCAACCAGCGCCTTCAGCAGCGGTGGCGTAAACATGGCGAACGTCTCTTTTATGATCGCCGCGACAGATTCCTACTGGACAAGAGACTACGGTCCCTGGTTCATCTACAATAATGATGATCTCGCGGTTGTTGACTTTCAGTACAACCGCCCCAGACCCAATGACAATATGATCCCCCAAACCTTTGCCACAAATCAGGGATACGTTTACTACGGAATGAATCTGCAGCAGACAGGCGGTAACTATATGAGCGACGGGATAAATACCGCGGCTCAGACCACGATCGCCTACGATGAAAATAGCAGCCTGACGCACGCGCAGATCGATCTCAAGATGCAGCAGTATCTGGGGATAACTAATTACTACGTGATCCAGGACCCGAACAATACCTATATCGATCACATCGATTGTTGGGGGAAGTTCCTCGCGCCGGATAAGGTTCTCATCCGCTCTGTTCCGACATCACACGCGCAGTACGACGAGATCGAGCAGGTCGCTTCTTTCTTCGCCCAGACCAACTGTGCCTGGGGCTATCCTTACAAAGTCTATCGGGTCAACACACCGGGAAATCAGCCCTACACCAATAGCCTGATCCTGAACAAAAAAGTGTTTGTCCCTATCATGGGAGTCAGCTATGACAACGCAGCCCTGGAGGCATATCGTCAGGCTCTTCCAGGCTATGAGGTTATCGGATTCACCGGCTTATCATCCGCTCCCTGGGAATCGACGGACGCTTTGCACTGCAGAACTCATGAAGTTCCGGACAAAGATGTTCTGTACATCGGACATACTCCGCTGCATGGAATTCAGAACGGGCAGACATTCTCCCTGAACGCGGTGGTTCATCCTTACTCACAAATGCAGGTATATGCTGATTCGGTCTTTGTGTCTTACAAGGTGAATCAGGGTTCCTGGCAGAGAAGCTTGCTGACTCATCTGACGGGATTTGATTATACCACAACGCTTACAGGTTTCGCTCAAGGGGATACGATCCGCTACTTCATTCATGCCGCGGATCAATCCGGCAGATCAAATAATCATCCTCTGACTGCCTCCTACGATCCGCATCTTTTCATTATGTCGCCGGATTCCACGCCACCAGTGATCCAACATACGGATCTCTCAGGGATTACAAACCAACCGGAACCTGTCGTCTTTAACGCGCTGATCACCGACGAGAGCGGTGTAAACCAGGCTTTCTTCCGTTATCAGATCGATGGAGGCAGTGTCTTTGAATATCCGATGGACTATCTGGGCGACAATATCTGGACATATTCTTATGTGCCGGAGTTCGAAACCGGGAACATTAATTTCTATTACCAGTTCCGCGCTGTTGATAATTCATCCCAACACAACCAGGCGTATTATCCCTCATCGACCCAGTGGGTGCAGTGCCCCATCACGATCGTCGCTAATGATGATGAGATTAATAGCCCTGTTGTTCCGGCTTTCAGGGCTGTGTATCCCAATCCCTTCTCTCCTGCCAGGAAGGGTAGCCTCTATTTAGACTACAACTGCGCCAAGAACACCGAGGTCACGGTCAATATCTTCAATCTCAAAGGGCAGAAGATCTTCGAGACGAATCGTGTTGCAGAACTGGATGGCAACAATTTCCTCCGCCTTGATGACGCGTCAAGCAGTGGAATCTTTTCGACCTCGGGAATCTATCTGGTCAGGATGCAGATAGCTAATAGAATGCAGATCAAGAAAATAGCCGT
>DAOPZE010000035.1:0-21023 GCA_035353255.1 Candidatus Cloacimonadota bacterium | reverse complement strand
TTGCTTTTCATCAGTTCGATCTGATTATTCAAGGCATTGGTACCAACCCCGGGTGTAGCCAGGAATAACAGGTCAGACTGGTTCTTCTGGTCTTCGAGAAGGATTCTGGCAGAGGCAGAATATATCTTTGGCTGCCGTGCCGTATAGATGATCGTGAGAGCGATTACAACCGCAAAAACCAGCACTACCAGATATCTGTATTGGAGTACTATCCTGATATAATCCGAGAGTTTTATCTCATCTTGTATAGGAGCGTTGCTTGTTTGATTTTCCATTCTCTATATTCCTATTTTATGCTGGTGACAAGATTGTATACGCTAAGTGCGATGGCAACTTTGGAGAGGAAATCAGCTACTTTGCTGAATGCGTAGAAGATTGTACCAGAGATAATGATCGTATCGCCTGCTTGCATCGGCTCAGCGGTGACCAAGCTATCTGATCCGGTTGACATATAGTCTTTTAGGTTTATCCAGATGATCTTGTTTTTTTCTCCATCCGCTGAAGGACGCACAATCCTGATCTTTGTCAATTTCGCATCCTCTTTGGGCCCGCCTGCCAGAGCAAGAAGGGTCAAAAAGCTTGTATCATCAGGTACGACATATAGCCCCGGTTTGTAAACTTGTCCCAGGACATAGGTATGGATCTTCAGACGTTCCACACCCGACCTTACCCCTTCGTAAGAATATGCTGATGCATTATTTACGGGGGCAAAGGCAGTCCCATCCTGACATAACGCGTAAGCGCTGATCAGGGTTAAAATGATCACTATCAGTATTCTCTTCACATTATCCTCTTCTCGATTTTGAGTTAACATTTAGTTTCGCAATTATCAGTCAAGATAATTTTGGAATCCTGAAACAGCCTTGTTCTCCCGCTTGGATTCCCCGTACGCTTACCGAACGCCTCCCGAACGCTCCCCGAACGATCATCGTTTTTCGCACGAAAATCGTTCGAGGTGCGTTTGGGATCCGTTAAATATCTAAACTGCGGAGTCATAGGAGAAAATATGCTCCGCGTTTAATACCATCAATTAGAAACAACATCCCGGCATGAGAACCGCAAAACATCCATTCCAGACTCCACCGATCACTGGGTCCCATTGTTGATAGTTGTTTCCGATCTGTCATATCGCTTTATCGCTCACTGAATGTGGAAGACTCGTTCCTGTGATTCCGAGCCCATATAGTCCTGCAGAGTCTCGCTCCAATCGAGCGCGTCGACCCTCCATCTCAGGGTCTGACCTGAGTGCTGTTGGGCGAGATTTACAGGGAATACCATCTCCTCCGGATCTTCCGGGAAAGCTGAAACCCAGTCGTTGTGCCAGATATAATTATAGTTCTCGTCCATAACGATCACACGGCATTTAGAGACGGTTCCACTGACGTCCCAAGAGAAGGTAATATGTCCGGGGATCACACTGGCGTTGTTGTCCGGACCTGTCAGGATGCACTTTGACAACAAGCCGTAGGAGACGGTGTCTGATCTGGCTTCATTCCCGGCTGCGTCAACAAGATCGATAAAATAAGAATAAATGGTGCGTTCCTCCAGCTGAGTTTTCGAATCAAGATACTCCGTGCTGTTAGACATGATCGAGTCGATAAGTACCGGGTTGGTGTTGACCTCGTCAAAGCGATAGATTTTAATATGGCTGAGATCAGTGTCGATGAAAGGTTTCCAGGTGAGCCGTATCCAATTCCCCTCAGGGACAGTATCCAGTCCATTCGTTGATTCGTTCAGAACGACCAGCGTGCTGTCATACCAGACGGGAGGGTCACCCCAATCTCCCAGATGCGGAATCAAGGTCGGATTCACGGGAGGAGTTGTATCCACGTCAGGATTGTCTTCACCG
Source organism: Candidatus Cloacimonadota bacterium (assembly GCA_035353255.1). GTDB lineage: Bacteria > Cloacimonadota > Cloacimonadia > Cloacimonadales > Cloacimonadaceae > PHBP01. Next base: position 19,174 of record DAOPZE010000035.1, on the reverse strand, counting down.
GCACAGGCAAATAGACCAAGCGCCGTCAGGATCACCAGTAGATAAATAAGCTGTTTCATATTGATCTCCTAAAAACTGATTCTCAAGCCGAGGCGGTTGCTGATCCCGACGGGATTTGAGATCAGAGCGTAATCAAGGTTTATGCCATAGATTTTAACGCTTGCTCCACAGCTATAGTTCTTATCGTAATACCCAAGCCGAAGACTGGCTTTCTTGTCATATGTCCATTCCAGTCCATAATGCTGCGTCCCTTGATAAACATAATCATAATCGTAAGCAAGGATCACGTCTGATTTCAGCGCGGGGATAGGTTGGTTCAGGGCAACACCTATCTTGGTGTTGAATAGTGCTTCATCTTCATGATTGGTGTCGGTATCCCAGGTTATATTCGTTCCGGAAATATCCTGAAAGTTCATCCCGAAAGTGAAATCACCCAATTCTTCCACGTCGAAGATCACAGCCATATCCGTCTTGACGGTTGCCCCAAAATCCAGTCCTGTACCTGTACCGTACTTGTCCAGGATCTGGCGTTTGATATATTTCACGTTCCCGCCAAATGACATATCAAAGGGTACTTCAAAGAATAACCAGCCCATATTGGCATTGAAGTGCAATGCTTTGGCAAAAGAAAACTGATAGAGGTCATCAGTGCTTCTGAATTTACCATCCGGGATCCCTGGAAGGTGATAGGCTGAATCGTTTATTCTCTGATCGACGTTTGTCCCGATAAGATATTCCTCATCGAAATAGGGTATATCGCCTACCGAAAGCCTGGTAAAACCGATGCCGATCGTGACGTCATTCGGAAGCGGTTGCGCGTACGCGACATTGTTGTACGCGGCCAAACCATTATAAAGGAAGGCGTGCATTGCTGTCGCCTGAGGGTCGCGGATAAAACCCAATCCGGAGGAGTTCCAGTATCCGGCGGAGCAGTCATTGGCTACCGCGGAAAAGGCTCCGCCCATACCCAATGCCCGGACACCCGCGCCGATCGACATAAAATCACCTGCGTATCTTCCGGCGAAGAGAGAACCTGCTGCTAACGCGACGATCACGAATAAAACATGTCTTTTCATCTTTCCCTCCTACTTGAGTATTGCCATTTTCATGGTCTTCTCGAGTTTCTTGGATCCCTTTGTGGCGATGATCTTGTAGAAATATGTACCGTTCGCCAGGAAGAATCCCTGCTCATCCTTGCAATCCCAACCATACACAGTTCTGGGATATTCATGATATCCAACCCCTGTGGGTAGATTGGAGAAGGTTCGGACAAGCCTGCCACTTATCGTATAGATCTTGATCGTGACATCGTCCGCGTCATCGGTCAGAACATAAGTAAATCTGGTGCGCCCGTCATTCTTGGGATCAAGCGCTCTCCCCAAAACGGGATTCGGATAGTTCCCGATCTTCTGTATGTCGAATTTATCATTTACGAAGAACTGGATTGCCCTTGAGTTGAAATTGCCGTTCACGTCAGTACAATCCACCAACAGGGTATAATTCCCCCTGGGCAGATCCAGCTGGTATTTGATCGGTATGCGGTTTATCGATATTGTGCTTAATCCTAAGGCGTATTCAGATGTCGGGATCAATTCTCCGTTCAGATACAGCTTGATCGTGTTATCGATCACGTTGATGCCGTTAGAATCACTCAGGAGCAGAGAGATTGTCCCCTTCCCGGATACATATCCGCCAACAGTGAACTCCTGATCCTGAACGTTGACATCTATTGAAGGACCGATCCTGTCTTTGTTGCGGAAAACAGAATAGATACCTTGTTTCGCTACTTCGAAGATAACCGTGTTGTTCGTCGTAGATACATTACCGCCCTGAACCAGCCATTTCCTGTACTGACTATCCCAGCGATAGATCTTATATGAGTTTTCTGTCTCATAATACTGCGTAAGAGAGTCAGAAACATTATAGTAGTAGGTCAGCTTGAGTTTCTTACCATTTAAGAAAGTTCCTGTGCTGTCCGCAAGACTGCTGTCCAGGGTCCTGATCTCGTAAGGAACAGAGTATATCAGATCGGTGTCTGGCACATAGGATCTGAGCTTGATCTGAGCTGTATCAGGTTGCTCGTTGGCGAGTAGTTGATCCAGAGAATTCACATAAAATGCCGAGCTTGATCCTGCGCTTACGAGATTGGCAGGAATTTCGCAGCTGAGGTTACCATCAACGGAATTGATAATCGCGCCTGCTGAGCTTACTATATGATAGTTAAACGGAACCGTCAACTGGATCACATTATTCGTATTATAGAAGATATGCCATTCTGGAAACACAGATGTACTGTTTACCCAGACTTCAAACATTAGGTTCAGCTGGGGCACTCCTGAAACGTCCAGAGTCTCCCAGCGTTCCTCGTTTACCCCCAGACCTTGTGTCACTTGTGTTGAATAGAGCGTACTCTCCCCGCCGGAAGGGGTATAATATAGTTTCAGATCAGTAGGGATCGATGCTGCATCGCCAATATTCTTCATCTTAACTTTCAGAGCTAACGAGTCGTTGCTGGTGACGAGCTGAATATCAGTGAGCAGAAGATCAGGTCCCCTGGTGACATACTGCCTGAGGAATGAATCAAAGGTTCCTGTGTTCGTCGTGACAGTGTACTTGAAGAAAAGCTCCTTTCCGGTTCTCTGAGGAGATAGCTTTGCGGTAGAACGATAGGTACCCGGCACGTCTCTGACTTCCGCCATCGGCAGGGTTTCCCAGGTCGCCCCCATCGTTGTGCTGTCGGTTCGTACCTTACAGACCATTGATATAATGTCCTCAAGACCGAAAGCTCGTGCTTCGAATGCTACGGAATCCTGCCACGCCGGAGATTCTGGTATGAGAGCCTGATGGTAAACGCTGGGGCGTCCAACCCCAAAAGCTGACAGACCGATGTATTCACGTTCTGGCGAATATCCCGCGACGTAGATCTGGCGAAGAGTATTCTGAGGAGTATTAGCAGGAACGACATAGCTCGCCTGGTAAGTACCCTGGATAACCGGCAGGTCATAAGGAACGTTCAGCAGCTTGCCATTAGCTTTCAATATATGCAGCTGTGCCGCAGATACATCCTGAGGGAAGCTTGCCGTGACCCGAAGAGTATCCCCGGGCGCGAGACTCAGATTCCCCGCAGTAACGTCTATCCCGGTGATAGGCTTCCGCATCTTCAGGATCGGGTCTCCTAAGTAAGCGGTCGCGTTCGTCAAAGCGTAGCGAGGCGCAGTCGAACTCGTCGTTGTATAAAATCTCGCTTTGGTATATACCAGTGCGTCCCCTATGCTTTCAAAATCATGTTTAAAAAGGGATTCCATCAAAGCAAGACCATAATCGAGGTCCTGAGAAAGATAGCCCAACCCGGAAAATCCTATGGTGGCAATTGCTCCCTTGTTTGGCTGGAGAATCAACGCCTCACTAATCGAAGAAGCACCGTTTGTATCGAAAGCCGAAGCATAGCAACACAGACTGGTCACAAGGGGATATGTAGTATTATTCAGGGTAGCAACGTCCATAAAGTTGAACAGGTTGTAATCCGCCCAGATCCTTCCGCCTCCGTGCCCCATGAATTGCACATAGCTCGTTCCGGTATTGATCGCGTCCTTGAGCTGGAAAGTTCCTCCACCGTAGTCAGAACCAACCGTGCTAGTCGAAGTATAGACTCTTGCGACCCTGTAGAAATCCGAGACCGTTCGGCGTTTGATGATCTCAGATTGTTGTGAGAATATGTCGGAGTTATCTGTGGATTTACCACCAGCAGCCAAGGTTATATGGCTACTCCAGAGCTTATTTGTAGCGGGATCGTTGTAGTATCTTTCGGCCTTGTTTGCGTAATCGAGTACTTGTTCCGGCTTCCAGGCAGATATTCTCGCGACCGAGATATCACCAACAATATCATCACCTTCGACACAGGCATAGTAGTTATCGCTGGCGGTGGCTCCAAGTTCATAGGTCCACGTCTTCTTCACAGGGATTACATTATAGACTCTGGACGGGCTGTTGTCTCTGGTATCGTCAACTCCTTCGCCCAGCAGGATCAGATGGTTCAGATACGGTGCGCTCCAGTTCTCATAAGCAAAACGGGCAAAATCACGTATTGCTTCGCCAGATGCAATACCGCCGTTGAACTCGTCATATATGTCCTGAATATCGACTACCTTAACGGTGTAGCCATTGTTTTCCCACAATCCGATCAGCTTATTGGTTCCTTCGATATCGATGAACTGCCTGGGACAAACGAGTATTATATCACCTGAGTTCTGGGTACTCCGCAGGTTTGAGGGAAAATCCAGTCTGATCACCTTAGGGATCATTTTCTGTGATTCAGTCACAGCATAATATTGAACGGTATTCGTCATGACGCTATCCTGGAAGGTGACTGTCCATGGAGCCGAACCATCTTGATTATAGGGTTCGATCTGAAGGTTATTGAACACCGATGAGCCTATCTTGTAGAGCGATACATCGTTGTTCGAAAATCCTTCCAACTGGAACTGATACAATCCGGCGGGGCGATAAGAAGGCTTGGTGAATTTGATCCAGTCCTGAGAAGTCTTATACTCGCGCCAGTATTTCAGATCAGCGTAATCGAGCATGACCTGTTCACGATCGGACATGGGCGTATTGCCCGAAAGGCTTATATACAGGTAGTTCGTGCCATGATGGAAGAACGTATTCGGGATGGGGTTGACGTTCTCAAAGATCTTCTCAGTCTGACCGATCCAGGTGTGAGTATTGATCATTGCCTGATTCACGCGAACCGTGGCTTCATGATCATATTCGCCGGGAATGAGTTCATCTGAATAGGTCAAGCCCTGCAAGGATACTTTGACGTTGGCTGTCCTGATCGTGCTGTCTCTGGGGTACTGCAGATCGAAGGGTATGACGTCCAGATTGGGGGCGCTGATCTTTTTCCAGAACCAGACGTCTTCCCGGTAAAAGTTTGGGTTCGCCGAAGACCAGTTGTTACCGAGTTTATCACTCACCAATTGTTCTTCGAGGTGAACGCTGGATTCAAATGAATCCGGAACTATGTATTGAGTTGGGTTTGAAGTGATCAATCCGCCATTCTCGACCATCATTCTGGCGCCATATTGGGTTTTCAGGCGCAGGGTATATACATTTTCCGCGGTATAGTCATCCTGATACCCGGTGTCACCATTATGCCTGTCCCCATAGAACTCGAAGTAATCACCCTGATCGAAATCACCGTCACTCTCACCGTAGAACGCGATCGGGATCTGTCCATACTCGCTGCTGAGCTCCAAAAATCTTGGATCGACAGTGCGGACATCCCAAGCCATTTCCACGCCCAAAGAATCGATCATCATATCCACGTAATCTTTCAGATATTGATAGGTCACCTTATATATGCCCGGTTTATCGATGAGAAGCTGGATCCCGTTTACCGCCGTTTCAACGGTTTTGGGTTGTGATTCCTGATCGTTCTGGTTTCTGGGAACTCTCCAGGCTTGCGAGCTACTATTATTCAGGAAGAAGCTGTCTCCGACCTCATCGATCGGATTGCCTCTCAACTGCCAGTTCTTCGTCGAAGATTTACTGCCTGAGATGGAGATCCTGATCCTCATGCTATGATGCACGACCAGTTCTTTTGTCGAGGCTCTGTATTGGAAAGGATAAACTATCAGAGGGGTGAAATGCCGGTCTCCGATAAAGGCAGAAACACCCTTTTCCACCATAAGTTCTGGGTAGAGCGTCTTGCGGGAATATGCCCGGTTGTTCCGGTAAAACTCATACTTGACGTCATCCTGAGCCAAGACCATCTTATCTATGGGTCTGAGATTGACTCCTGGGATCGTTTCAGACTTGCTGCTCAGGACCTCGAGCGTGACATCGCCATCCACGGGGATTCCGATAGCTTCTGAGATACTCAGGAGCGCGGGATTCCCGGCTTCGCCATATTCACTGCCCTCATCACACACTATCTTTTGCCATTCCGAGCCGGCGATCTGTTCTGTCGCCATCTCAAATTTTGGCAAGGTGAAATCAATGATCAATTCACCGGGTGATTCGCTCACTACTTCCATACTTCTGCCAAAGATCAGAAGCGGAAGCAGCAGTATCAGGATCGTTACGTATGCTCTCATTAATGCTCCGTATTCGTAAAAGAGTTTGAGCGCAGGCCAATATCCCTGCGATAGGTCATTCCGTCAAACTTGATCTTCATCAGGTCACGATAGGCGATATCTCTCGCCTGAAGCGGATCGTCACCAATCCCTGTGACCGCCAGAACTCTCCCGCCGTTCGTCACCAGCGTGCCATCCCTGAGTGCGACACCTGCCCAATAGACCTCTGAACCGATCTGATCTTCCATACTGATGGGAAATCCGGTTTCCGGTTTAGCTGGATAACCCCGGGAAGCGAGGACCACTGCGGCGGCGTATCTCTCCTTCCACGAGAGCTCCAGGCTATCGACAGTTTCATCCGCGATTGCCAGACAAATATCGGTCAGATCTGTCTCGAGGAGAGGAAGAACCGCTTCCGCCTCAGGATCACCCCAGCGGCAATTAAACTCCACAACCTTGGGACCATCAGGCGTGATCATCAGACCACAATACAGGAATCCGCTAAAGGGACAGCCCTGTTCCCGCATGGTTCTGATCACCGGACTGATGATCTCAGCCTCGATCCCGGCTCTGTATATCTCACCTTCCGGCACGGGTGCGATAGCGCCCATCCCGCCGGTGTTCGGACCCAGATCGTGGTCATAAAGCTGCTTATGATCCTGGGAAAAGATCGTTGTTTGAAAGTTTGTTCCGTCACAAATGGCGAATAAAGATAGCTCCCATCCTTGTAAATACTCTTCGGCGATCACTCCTTGTGTGTGATTTGATCTAAAAAAGTTCTCAATTACCTGGTTTGCTTCCTGCTCATCCTTGACGATCAGCACACCCTTACCGGCTGCCAGACCATCTGCCTTCAGTACCAGGGGGTAACCATAAGTCGCTCCCGCGGATAACGCGGATTCAAGATCAGTGACCTGACAAAACCTTGCTGTAGGTACGTTACCCAGCCGCATGATCTCTTTGGCAAATGTCTTACTCGTTTCGATCCTGCCGGCGGAGCGGCTCGGACCTATGCATCTGATACCCTGTTCCCGAAGATGATCGGTCAACCCATCCGCTACGGGCTGTTCTCCTCCGATCACCACAAAGTCTATTTTGTTTTCAACGCAGAATCTATGGATCTCCTGTTTACTGATCAACGATTTGACGTGATGGTGTCTGGCTATTCCGGGGTTCCCCGGAGACACTACCAGTTTATGAACCCGGGGACTCCTGGCAAAGCTATTCGCCAGCGCGTGTTCCCGTGCACCGCTTCCGATGATTAAGATATTCAATCCTGCTTCCTTAGAAGTTCTTTTATCAGTTTGATTATTGCATATTCTGCGGCTTTATGGCGAACGTTTTCCCTGTCTCCGGTAAAGATCTGCCGAAAGACTTGTTCCTCGTCACCGATAGACAACCCAAAAAAGACAGTTCCAACCGGCTTTTCTTCCGATCCACCAAGCGGACCTGCGATACCAGTGATGGAGATTCCGATGTCCGCACCGGCAAGTTCTTTGACTCCCGCGGACATCTCTCTGGCAGTGGGTTCGCTGACTGCGCCATAAGTCTTTAGAGTTCCTGCATTTACGCCCAGTATGTCACGTTTCATCTCGTTCGAGTAAGAGACGACTCCGCCTTTGAAATACTCACTGGATCCGGACACATCAGTGACCAACGTTTGGACTAAGCCTCCGGTACAGGATTCCGCGATGGCAAGCGACAGATTCTTTTCTCTGAGAAGCCTGCCCAGAACCTCCGGAGGAGTATCTTCATCGATCCCCCAAACGTAATCCCGGATCGTCTCCATGATCTCATTCAAGGTTTGATCGATCAGTTCGGCATCCGTTCCGTACAAACGGAGATCGACTCTTCCTGTCTGAGGCAGCCAGGCAAGGCTTATCTCCTGAGGGATCTGAAACTCGCTCAGCCTTTCCGCCAGAAGGGATTCGGAGATTCCGAAAGTATGGATATTCCTCTGGATCACAGGTTTACGGGCATACTTTTTGCCCAGGATCGCTTTGATGTGCGTGGCAAAAAGATACTTCATCTCCAGAGGAACCCCGGGAAGCGCGAATAAACACTTTCCCGAAAGCTCGAACATCAAGCCCGGAGCCGTGCCGCGCTCGTTCTTCAGTACTCTGAAGCCTTCCGGAACTAATGCCTGATTCCGGTTTATTTCCGGAGTTGGCATGTCCCTGCGCGAGAACATCGTCTGCACATGAGCCCAAACATTCGGGTCAAAAGACATCTGCTTACCAAAGTAATCCGCGATCGTATTTTTGGTAATGTCGTCATCGGTAGGCCCAAGCCCGCCGGTGGTGATCACGATTTCATGTTCCTGCCAGCATTTGTCCAAAGCTTCAAGGATCTGCTGCCGGTCGTCTCTGACCGTCACAGCGTAGTCCACAGCCAGCCCAAGATCAGCCAGACCTGTCGCCAGATACTGCAAGTTCGTATTGAGCGTCTTGCCCAGAAGTATCTCATTGCCTATCGTGATGATAGCTGTCATAAACCGCTCCGGTCAATAGGATTTGGCAAAGATCACCTTGTGTTTCGCCGGTTCGCCGCAGCAGATGCATTTCCCCTCAGATTTATTATCCTCGAAGGGAATGCAGCGCACTGTGACCTTGAGGTCATCTTTGATCTTCTCCTCGCAGGCTGTGCTCCCGCACCAAGGCGAGACCGCGAAGCCTCCGTGGATCTCCGGCTGTTTGGCATTCTTCGGAGTAAAGAAACCGTAAAACTCTTTATTATCTTCGATCGGCACGATGTTCTCGTTCCTGAAATTCAGGGCTTTCTCAAAGATATTCTTTTGCATGGCGATCAATGCGTTCTGCACGTATATCTTTATCTCAGTGACAGGTACGGAAACCTTGTCTCTGGGTTCCTGGTCTCTTCTGGCGATCATCACAGCCTGACCCGCAACGTCACGGGGACCGATCTCCATCCGTAGCGGAATACCTTTTTTGATCCAATACCAGTTTCTCTCGCTGGAGGTCAGATCTCGGTCATCCAGTTCTGTATAGATCTTTATATCTTCGAAATAGCTGTCTTTCAGGTCTTTAACAATCGCTTCAGCCAATTCCATGACCTGCTGTTTCTCTGTTTCATCCCGGAAAATAGGGATGATGGCAAGATGTGAAGGCGCGACTTTCGGCGGCAGAACTAAGCCGTTGTCATCACTGTGCGCCATGATCAACGCACCGATAAGCCTCGTAGAAACGCCCCAGGAAGTAGTCCAGCCAAAGTCCATCTCACCTTCGCGATTCTGGAATTTGATCCCGGAAGACTTGGCAAAGTTCTGTCCCAAAAAGTGTGAAGTTCCGGATTGCAGGGCTTTTTTATCCTGCATCATCGCTTCGATGCAATAGGTATTCACCGCTCCGGGGAATTTCTCCCCTTCGGTCTTTTCTCCCTTGATCACCGGAATGGCAAGATAGTTCTGGGCAAAATCTCCATACACATCAAGCATCCGGCGGGTTTCTACCATAGCCTCATCATAGCTCTCATGAACCGTATGCCCTTCCTGCCAAAGGAATTCCGTCGTTCTCAGAAAGAGTCTGGTTCTCATCTCCCAGCGTACGATATTCGCCCATTGGTTGATGAGCAGGGGAAGATCTCGGTAGGAATTCACCCATTTGGCAAAGGAAGCGCCGATGATCGTTTCCGAGGTGGGACGCACGATGTAAGGTTCCGTCAGTTCTCCGGCAGGTTTCAGCCCGCCTTTGCCATCGTTCTCCAGCCTGCTGTGGGTGACAACGGCACACTCTTTGGCAAAGCCTTCGACATGCTCGGCTTCTTTCTCAAAGTAGCTTTTGGGGATAAAGATCGGGAAATAAGCGTTGCGATGCCCAGTCTCCCGGAACATTCCGTCGAGAACTCGCTGGATGTTCTCCCATATTGCGTAACCCCATGGTTTTATGACCATGCAACCACGCACCTCGCTATTTTCCGCGAGATCAGCCGCTTTGATTACCTGTTGATACCACTCGGCATAGTTTTCCGCACGGGTGGGTTCGATTGCCGTTCTATTTTGTTTGCTCATTCAGAACTCCGTTATATTTTTGCAGTTTTTCCAATCTGACGAACTCTGTTTATCTGTCAATAACAATAAGCCTTGTAAGCATATCTTTCCTGAGTTTTTTTCGTCGTATTTCCTGGCAAATTGACCTGTCAGGGAGCCCTGATTTTCCGGTAAGATGTTGCTTTTTAGTCCGATACGGTTCATTACGAGGATTGTTGATACTTCGCCGCCCCGCCTGTAGTTGATCGGTCTATCCTCTGGTCATCTATGAATAGCTTGAAACCAGCCTGCCTTTTTGATCTCTTGATCTTCCCGGCTTCATCTCTCTATCCCCTCTCTATCATCTTATGTCATGACGTAAGATGATAGAGAGGGGATAGAGAGATAATGGGAACATACAACAAGGAGAACAGGCATCTGGACTGATTCTGATAACAGGTTGATGGGATATGCCTTAACTGTTCTATGAGGATGTTTGTTCAGCGAGTTTCTCAGTTCAGACCCAAACCGACCATGGCGTATGGCAGGAAGCTCACCCCGCCTGTATCAGATTGCATCATCTCGCCTCCGGCTTCGAGCATGAGATACATAGGTTTAACGTCGATCTTCAGGTTGGCTCCTAAACCGACTCTGTAGATCAGACTCGTCTGGATACTTTTCTCTGAATCCTCATCGACGTTATATAGGTAGGCACCGGCTTGCCCAGCGAGGGTCATGCTGAAATACTGGGAGGCTTTTTTGGTGAGCAGGAATTGGCATTCCGGACCGACAACGCTGTAATGGTCAAACAAATCTTCTCCATCGTCATTTTCGTAACCAACGTTGGTATTAGCATAAGCTAGCGAGGGAATTATCGCGGAGTATGTCCCCGGTGAGGTTTGGGGAAAACTATTCTTGTACAAAATCTTAACTCCCGCAGATCCCAATCCTGCCCAGGCTTTGGCACCCAGATCGCTGTGGTCTGTCACACCAATAGCACCTTCGAAGCTGGAGATCATCTCTCCGGGGAAAGTAAGGTCATCTTCTTCATTGTTTTGCACGAAATTCTGCCAATCCGCAACATAGTTCATGCTTGCGCCCATACCGGTATTGTATCCGAATCTAACCCGGTTTGTGCCAAGGGGTTCTGCGGTGTTCATAGAGGATATGTCCATAGCCACGCAACCTCCCAGAAAGATCACCGCGATCATTAAAACTAACAATACTCTCATAATTACCTCAAATCTCAGTAGCCTTGGTGATATTATAGTTCGTTAGCGTGAGAATGCATCAGAAAAAATTCAGCTCAGGCAGGCGAAATCTTTCTGGTCCGCTGGGGATCTCAGCTATTCGCAATGATCATAGACAATGACGCCGTCAACCATCAACAGCAGCGGTTTTGCCTCCAGCCAGAACTCATCAGGTTCTGCGGAGAAGTCCTCAAACACTTGAAGATCAGCATAGAATCCACTTTCAATACTGCCACGTATATGATCACTATTAGAGCCTTTAGCTGCACCGATCGTGTAGCCGTGAAGTGCTTCGAAAACACCTAGGCTCTGCTCCGGCATCCAGCTCTCGCAAGTGGGATCGAGGAACTGCTTCCGCTTTAGAAGGCTGTAAATACCCAGGCAGGGATTCATGGATTCGATCGGAGCGTCCGAGCCAAAGCCCAAGCCGTTGCAGTTATTGGAGATATCTCTGAAGCGATAAGCCTGATCCTCGACGTTGTTCCAATGCTGACGGATCAGGGGAATGTCATTGGCCAGATGCACAGGCTGAAGTGAGCAATATGCCCCTGAGCCTTTCAGGAGCTTAAGATCGGCTTTGCGGATCGATTGCAGATGTTCGATCCTGTGCAGCAGACCCGGAAATGTGTCATTCAGCCTGGAAAAGAGCTGTAAAACCTGGTGCACTGCGCGATTGCCGATCGCGTGAACGGTCAGGGCAATGCCGTTCGAAGCGGCGTGTTCCCCGATCTCTGAAAGTTCATAATCTGAATAACGCAAGATCCCGTTTGACCCCGTACTCGGATAGGGAGTGAACATTGCCGCGGTCTGGGAGCCTAAAGCTCCGTCGGCAAACAGCTTAACTCCGCCGATCTTGAGCCTTTCGCTGCCCGTGTAGGACTGGACATGATGATTGATCATGTTGTCCAGTTCATCCAGGGGGAAATGCCAGGTAAAGCGGAAGTTAGCACATCCGCGCCGGGCTTCTTCCAGAAGAGACCAGCTCTGCGTGCCCTCCATACTGTGAACTCCGGCAAGCCCAAGATTCTGTGCAGCTTCGATCGAGGCTTTGAGAGTGAAACGCAGTTGGCGTGCTTCCGGCTGTTTGACGTGCCGGTCAATAGATTCCGCTGCAGCTTCATAGGCGAGTCCTGAAGGGCTTCCATCCGCGAAGCGTGAATATCTTCCACCTGCCGGATCGGGGGTCTTGGCATTGATCCCTGCCTTCCTGAGCGCGAGACTGTTGCAAAGCCTGCCATGATAATCTTTGCTGAACAAGGTCACCGGAATATCGGGAAAGACCTTGTCCAGTAGCAGGCAGTTCAACCCTGAGGGATCATCCAGATAATTAAGATCCCAGCCACCGCCCTGGATCCAGTCAGGCAGATGATCCTGTTCATCCCGGTAGCGATTCAGCGCCGCTTCTACATCGCTGATCTTGGTCAGACCGGAAAGATCGATCATGATCCTGCGCTTGGCATATTCCACAAAATGGGTGTGAACATCAGTGAAAGCAGGGAGCAGAACCTTACCCCTGAGGTCGATGATCTCCGGGGTTTTAGGAGATAATGCGATACATTCACTCAGTTGTCCTATATGTTTGATAGTGTTATTTGTGACTAATACAGATTTGCCTGTTTCAAGCTTCGTACAGGAGGCATCCAATACCTTGGCGTTGACAAAGACATAGTTCATTTTCTATACTCCGAATAGTAGCGTCTCAGTATTTCTATTCCCCGGTTCAGGGATTCTGGCGATACAGCGTAGTTCAGCCGGATCCACCCTCTGGTCACACTCCCGAAAGCCCTTCCCGGGACGCTTATCAGTCCCAAAGTGCTAAGTTCTTTGGCGGCTTGCAGATCGTCTTCCACTTTCAGCATCAGATATGGCGTAGCCTGAGGTGTGTGCAGATGATCGTGACTGAGGAATTCACAGATGGTAGTAATGGTCTTTTCGCGATCTTTCATTAGGCGCAGCCTGATCATTTCCGAACCCCGGAGTCCCTTTTCTGACAGCGCCGCCGGGATCAACTTCTGCGCCAGCCAGTTACTGCAGGTGCTGACATACTGCTTTGCCTTGGTGATCGAAGAAATAACTTCCCTGGATGAGACAGCCCAGCCGATCCGCCAGCCGCTCAGACAGTGCGACTTCGACAGCCCGCCGATGTGAACGACATGGTCGAATAATACAGCAGTCGAAGGAGGCTTTTCGGTGAACCACAGTTCACGGTAGATCTCGTCTACCAGTACAGTGATTCGGTATCTATTACATATTGAGGATAAGCGTGATAGCTCTTTCTTATTAAAGTATTTTCCACTTGGATTCTGAGGATTCGATAGTAGGAGAAAGGTCACTTTCTGACTCAGCTGACTCTCCCATTTATCCCAATCGATGGTCTCAAGATCCGGCTGAAACGGGAGTCTGACTGTTTTCGTTCCCAGCAGTGAAGCAATGGACGCATAGGCGGTATAGTCCGGATCAGGGATGGCGACCACTTGTCCGGGATTACTCAAGGCAAACAAAGAGAGGAAGATGGCTTCCTCGGCACCGTTGGTCACACACACGTTTTCCACGCCATATTTATCGCCATAATAGTCAGCCACAGCTTGTCTGGATTCGTTTAGTCCTGCGTTAGGGGTGTACGAGGCTGTGCCGCTATCCAGCAGTTTATGCGCTTCCTGACGCAGATATTCTGGCATGGCATAGCCCAATTCACCCAGTGCCATGTTGACAGAACCAGGAGGGGCGTCATTGATGACCTGCCTGATCAGAGATATCTTGATGCCATTGAACCTGTCAGCTTCAGTCAAGGACAGACCTTAGATCCTTCTCCAACTGGACTGAAACATCGGTCTTGGAATCACGGTATTTAATGATTATCGGGCAATATACCTGGAAACCGGGATGATCTTTCATGGAGCGTGATCCGGGCACGACAACCGCGTCTTCCGGGATAGTGAAAGAGCCACCGCCGTCACGTTCCAGATAGTGACCACGCACCGAGTCGTATATAGGCGTGGAACCCGTAACGATCGTACCGGAAGCCAAAACCGCACGGCTCTTGACGATGATGCCCTCATAAACACCTGTGTTGCCACCGATAAAGGCATCGTCCTCCACGATCACCGGACGGGAATTGATCGGTTCGAGCACGCCTCCGATCATTGCGCCGGCGGAGAGATGAACGTTTCTGCCGATCTGGGCGCATGAACCGACCAGCGCATGAGAATCGACTAATGAACCGCTTCCTATGTAGGCTCCGATATTTATAAAAGCGGGTGGCATAACCGCTACGCCCGGAGCGAGATAACAGCCATTACGGGCTGAACTGCCTCCGGGAACAATACGAACCTGATCGCTAAGCGTGAAGAGTTTTTCTACCAAAGTATCCTTATCGAAGAAGCTCTTCCGGTCGCTCCAAGGCAGTTCCGCCAGCCTCCCCATGCGGAAACCGAGCAGAATACCCATCTTGATCCACTCATTGACTTTCCACTCACCGCCTTCAAGTTCGCAAGCCCTGATCTTACCGAGATTCAAGGCATCGATGAAATCATCAAAGAGCTGCCGGTCTGCCTGACTGTAGAGATCCGGTTTCTGCTCGTACAGTTGCTTAATCCTCTGTTGCATTTATGTCTCCAAATTGTGATCTTTATTGCTAATGCGATACTTTAACTTGTTTATTGTATTTTGTCCGTTATCATTGAGATCCGTTGCATCGCATCTATTATAACTGAACGTGGCGCTCCATAGTTTATCCTACGGAAGAGAGTATAGTCTTCCCCGAATTTCGAGCCGTGATCCAAAGCCAGCTTCGCATCATTCAGAAGCTGGTTCTGCAAAGTTTCCTCGCTAACTCCCAAACCGGAGAAATCCACCCAGGTCAGGTATGTACCCTGTGGTTCCCAGGTCTTCAAACCGGGCAGATTCACCTTTATATATTCATGGATATAGTCACGATTCCCCTGCAGATAAGCCACAAGAGTTTCGAGCCAGTCCTCAGAGTCGTTGTAAGCAGCAGTTAGCGCGCTGATCCCAAAGCTATTGCCCATATAGAGATAGAGCTTGTTGTTCAGATCGTTCAAGGCTCTGAAAAGCTCAGGATCGGAGCAGACGGCAAGTGCCGTGGACAACCCGGCAAGATTAAAACTCTTTGCCGGAGAGAAAGATGTGATCGTTATCCTGCCAAGATCTCCCAGCGAAGCAATAGGCGTGTGCCTGTAACCGTGATAGACGATGTCCGCGTGGATCTCATCGCTGAAGATGGTGACACCGTGCCTGAGGCAGATCTCCCCCATCCGGAGCAATTCTTCTTCACGAAAGACCCGTCCCACGGGATTGTGAGGGTTGCAGAGGATAAACATCTTAGCCTGTGAGGCTTTCTGTTCAAAATCATCGAAGTCTATCTCCCACTCTTCCTTAGCCGGGATCATGGGAGAAGTGAGCAACCCGCGTCCCTGCTCCAGCACGGAGGAATGAAACGGTGCGTACACAGGGGTTTGAATGAGTATCTTGTCATTGGGTTTGGTCAGAGCCAGAATAGCCATATTGAGCGCGGGAACGACACCGGGTGTGTTGATGATCCATTCCCTGCGTGTTTCCCAATCATACCGGCGGGCAGTCCAGGACGTGATCGCCTGGTAATAGTTGTCGCTGTGCAAGTTATAGCCATGGATCGGATGTTCCCAGCGTCTGCGCAGAGCTTCCTGGATCTGAGGCGCTACGGCAAAGTCCATATCCGCGACCCAAAGCGGGAGCAGATCGTCCCTGCCATAGATCATTTTCAGCGCATCATATTTGAAACAGGCAGTTCCCTTGCGGGGAATCACCTCGTCAAAGTTATATTTCACTTATGCTTGTCCTTCTTTTTCGACTACGCATTGTTGCAGATATTCGCAGGTTTTACGGGTCTTTTCGTTCATCCGGATCTGCGGAACCATCTCATAGATACCCAGGATGATCTCCAGCACTTTGGGGAACGACCCCTTGATCCTGAACTTTTGTTCTCTCCCCTTATGATCCTTGTAAGTGAGATAAAGGTATATAGTTATCTGCTTATGCAGTTCCATCTCGAGCAGATCAGGATAAGGGATCTTTATCGCCGGTTTTCCCAGAAATCCCAGCTCGATCCGTTCAGGGAAGAACGTCACCGAATTCAAGCCAAAGACGTGCCGGAAGAGAGAATCCAGCCCCACGAAGAAGATCGCCAAAGGGAGCATCTTGAAGAAGAGCGGAGTCTCGGCCGTGACGAAATTGATCAGGAAGAAAACGGTATACAGGATCAAAGCCAAGGCGAAGAGGATCAGCATGCCCCGTACCAGAATATGGATCCTGTATCTGACTGGAATGCGTGATCTTACGGATTCTATTCTCAGCGGTTCCGGCATAGGTATGCCTCGTACATTTCGTTGACGCTTTGCAGAACCGTCGCGTTCACAGGCACAACGTCGAACAGGTTATGATTGTCCAATTCGCCGTGATAATCGCTTCCCCCGGTCATGAAGAGCTTGTTTGCCTGAGCGATCTTGATAAAGTCCTGAACTTGCTGTTGGTTATGATCCGGATGCCAGACTTCGATTCCGTCGATACCCATGCCGATCAGATCTGCCAGATATTCCGGCTTTGCCAGCTTACCGGGGTGAGCCGTGACCGCGAAACCTCCGGCGTTGTGGATGATCTTGAGCACATTCGGCACGAGCAATTCAGGTTTGTGGAAATATGCCGGCTTGTCATTGCCGATGTATTTGTCAAAAGCCTCGTTCTTGCTTTTCACATAGCCGTGTTTGAGGAGGATCTGAGCGATATGCGGACGTACGATAAGTTCTCTTGAACCAGCCACTTCCACGACTTCCTCGAGAGTGATCTTCATGCCCAGTTCGTTCAGGACATTGATCATCTTGACTGCACGATCCCGCCTCCCGACGAGATACATTTCCGTCATCTCTTTCAGTTCCCGGTTACGTTTATCATAGCCATAGGCGAGCATATGCACGTCGGAGTGGTTGTGGATCGAAGAGATCTCCATACCGGGCAGGATCCTGAATGGGTAAGCTGCCGGGTCGATCATCTCATAAGCATCGAAGGTGTCATGATCCGTGATCGACACCAGATCGAGCTTGATCTCAAGCGCGCGCTTCAGTAGCTGTTTCGGACTGAGCGCTCCATCTGATACGTTGGTATGCAGATGCAAGTTGATGCGGGCGATGTTGTTTATTTTCTTTACTATCATATCAAAACTTATTCGTTGACGTATTTCCGACTTTGTAAAATCCGTCAATGAGAAAGTTTAGCAGGGTATTATCACTCTGTCATATAAGGATTTGAAATGCAATATGACCCCATAAAGAATATCTTTAATCGCCTGATCGAAGGATCGGATCAACTCCGCATCCTCTTCTTCAGCCTGCTCGATGTGTTCTTCCTGCGCCAACGCTACGTTAAGCGTTCCATCCGCAAGTACTTCGACAGATCTGACTCGTTCAGGTTCTACGACGCTGGCGCCGGTTTCTGCCAGTATTCCTGGCACATCCTGAAGAAATATCCTCACTCCAGGGTCTTCGCTGTCGATCTGAAGAAGGATTACCTGCGCAGTTTTGCCGGATTCATCCGTCCCCGCATGCCCGAACGCTTTCATTTTCAGGAAGCTGACCTGCAGGTTTTCGAGCCAAAACTGCATTATGACCTCGCGGTTGCCATCGACATTTTGGAGCATATCCCCGATGACGTCAGCGCCATGAAGAATATCTATAACTGCCTGAACCCCAATGGAAAGCTGATCATATCCACCCCTTCGGACACCGACGAGGCAGCCAGATTTACTGAGGAACACGTCCGTCCCGGTTACGATATGCACGAACTGAGGACTAAACTGGAGAGTGTGGGCTTCATAATCCGGGAAAGCCACTTCAGTTATGGAGTTTGGGGCGCGAGAGCCTGGCGTCTGATGATCAAGCATCCTCTGGCGTTATTGGGGCGAAGCAAGTTTTTCTTCCCGATCCTGCCTCTGTATTACCTGTTTGTTCTGCCTTTGGGGCTGATCATGATGCAGATGGATCTCCAACGCGAGAATTCTACCGGAACGGGGATCATCGTCGTGGCAGAAAAGCCGGAAACCTTGTAATACAATAAGTTACCATGTTTTCTCTCAGGCTGAAGAGCTATGCTTCTTCAGCCTTTTTTCTGTCGAAACCTCTGCATATTAGAACTGTCTCTAAAGCCAGATACCTGATCCACCTAACTAATCCCAAAGACAACCCGCGTAAAGCCCGTGTGATCCCCGTGCAAAACATGGGAATCACACGGGAAACGCCTGTGCTGAGCGCGGGGTTAGTTAGGTGGATGTTTGGAACAACCTGCATTTGTCTTACAATATCGATACAACGGTGGTACAGATAGTTATATTCATATCCTGTAAACCATAGCATTGCCAACTGCCTCTCTCCTCATGTTATCAGGTATCCTTCCCGTACGCCTGCCGTACGCCTCCCGAACGATACCCGTACAAACGTTTGGAGAGCATAATGCCACGATTCAGTCAGCATTGCCTACCTGTCCAGCGAGCTAAAAGAAAAACAGAGCAAAGCTTAGCTGCTGTGATCAGGCACTGATTGAGTTGATTCTATCCTGTTATTTACGAATAAACCTCCCCGCTTCGAGGTCTCTGAATGCCTGTTTGATCTCATCAGAGGTGTTCATGACTATCGGACCGCGCCAGGAGATAGGCTCATTCAGGGGTTTTCCGCTGAGGAAGAGGAAGCTGAAGCCTTCCGCTCCCGTGCTGATCCCGATCCGGTCTCCATCCTCGAAAAGCACAACCTGACGGTTGGAGATCGTTCTGCCGTCGATCGTTGCGGAGCCGGCATAACAATAGATGAAGCAGTTGTAGCCTG
>DAOPZE010000034.1:0-21222 GCA_035353255.1 Candidatus Cloacimonadota bacterium | reverse complement strand
CTATAGGACTCGAACCTACGACCTGCTGATTACGAATCAGCTGCTCTACCAGCTGTTATTGCTGGTTGAAAACAACTTACGTTGGTCGCTGCCTGGCGTTGCACCTCTGTTGCACCTAATCCAGCCGACACCATCGAAACGCTGGACATCGCCGCTTCCCCCATTTGCGGGGGACGAATGTCCAACAAGTTTAAGAACGGGCTCGCGAAGCACGAAAGCGGGACCTATCACTACTGCTTCCGTATCAAGGGAAGACAATACAAGGGGAGCACTCGGGCGACAGACTTCGCCACGGCAAAAAAGTTCCTAGAGGAGAAACGTAAGGAAGCAATCCTTGGGAAGTCATGTCTCCCCAAACAGGTTCCTTCGACCTCAAAGCTCGTCGAAGAATGGCTTGCCAACCATGAGGCGACGGCAAGTCCATCTCACTTGAGGAGCGTTCGAGAAGTCGCCAAGAACTGGATTCTGCCGACCCTTGGTAGGCTTCGGATTGACCAAGTAACCGCTTGCCACATCTTGGAGATCCGCACGTCTATATTGTCCAAAAGGCTTAAAGTCGCGACTGCGAATCACGTCTCGCGAGTTGTCAGTCTTCTTTGGAACTATGCCGTGCTGGTCGGACACATCGAAGCCGTCCCGTTCCACGTAAAACCACTGAAGCATCAGAAGACGCCACGCCCAACCCTCTCTGCCTTCAAGGTGACGGAATTCCTTTCAGCCGTGGATCGAAGGACCAGGAACCCCCAGATCCGAGTCCTTATCCGGGCAATGATCGGTCTTGGACTCCGTGAAAGCGAAGCCCTCGGCATGCGTTGGGAGTGGATGGATCCGGATAGGAGGATCTACACCGTTGGGAAAGCCAAGGGGAAAGAAGCTCGGGTACTCCCTGTTCCAGCCTGGGTTTGGAATGCCATCCAGGCTATGCCGAAGAACCTCAGCCCATGGGTATTCCCGAACAAAGTTGGGGGAGTCCACCGCCCGCAGTACTGCAAGCCAACGCTCAAGCGGGTATGCGAGGAATTGAAACTCGGCAACATCACTCAGCACCGCCTACGCGCCACCTTCGCCACGCTCCACGCAGAGGCGGGCACGCCGATAACCGATATCCAGAACATGCTCGGGCACAAAGACATTGCGACCACCATGATCTATGTGGAGCAGTCGATGGAATCCAAGCGTCGTGCCCAAGACGCGCTCAGCCTCAAGCTCGGACTCGCTTAACCCAGTGCAGAACTGCGTGTGCAGCCTGCCGATGGCGTAGCTGTGATCGCAAACGATATGAAAGGAATGGCATATGAGAATACTCGTAAATAGTCATAAAATTGGTTGGGATGGCATCTCCTATGAGGAGCTTCTGGCGCAGGCGCGCCTCGCGAAGTTGCCGCCATCACCCTCTGGAAGCGAACTGCTCCTTCGCGACCGCATCCTCTACGGGCGGCTACTGCCACTGCGATATGTGATCGATGACCGCACCCCATTCCAGCCGAGGGAGCGATGGCTCTGCATGTGCACCTGCTGGAGGAAGCCGCTGGTGCTCGTTAGCACGCAAGATTTGGTGCACCCGGAGGAAAGCGGGCACTCCAGGAGTTGCGGCTGTGCATGGCGGCAACCACTTGCAGACGGGTTCACGGCGATCCGTCAGAGCCCCGTTTTCCAGCGCGTGGTAGTGCGGGCTGCAGCGAAGCGGATCTTTGCGCTCACCAAGGATGATGTGCCCGGTTTCATGCGCGGGCGGAGTCGCATACAGGAAGCCCGGATCACCGAGGAGATCGTCAGATTCCTCCATCAATGCATGACGGTCCTGAACGATGAGCTGGGGAGCCGCCGATGATCGTACACACGGAGAGCCCGACACCGTCGTATCGGTTTTTGTTTCATTTCGAGTATCAGAATGAAACACATACAAGTATCAAATATTGGTGTTTGAACGTAGCGTTTTCGCCCGCCAGCATCAGGGATCACGTATTCGATCCTGATCCCGAGCCTTGATGCCACCGCATAATACGAAGAAACCGAGAAGGGGGAACCTCACGGGAGCACCAATCCCCGTGGTTTCCCCTTCTGAGGAATTGGTTTTATGGGGCGATGTGTCCAAATTGACCAACGCTTTTGCTGGGCAACTCCGGCGTACAGTCAGCTGTCCGGTGCCAGAATCGGTTTATTTGAAGCTCCAGCAATATCCAGGCGGGGTAAGTCGGTTTATTGAGGATGCCGTCGAATCCTTTAATGGCGACTTGAACGCGTTGGTTGTAGCAGCAGTTGATTTCGTCAACTACCGCAAGCAAAGGGCGCCACAAGACCCATCACGCAACGCAAGTGGGAGGCTATTGCCTTCATCAATGGAGAAAATCCAAATGATTCAAGCAGCGCTTTCATCTATCCGTGGAGTGACCCGCGCAAAAATAATAGCGGGGCTTATCCAATTGCATCTTGTATAGCTGGTTTGGCGCGAGACTGGGTTCGTTAAACTAAACCAAAATGGAGACAATTTCCTTTTCATAAAAGGTGTATAATGTGTTTGCTAATGCTTGATGACGGTGGTGGATTTTGCTGTGGTACGATCGTTTTTATTTTAGTTGTATTTGTGATTATGGTTATTGTTTCAATTGCTGATGGAGATACAGCCAAGAAAAACGAGCAAGAAAAAGTCGATAAAATGGCTCCGGAAGAACGTTTAAACTATTTGTCAGAAAAAGAATTTGGACCACTGAATGAAGCCATGGTTTGTCCACACTGTCAGGCAAAAGGGAAGATTCGGACAATGCAAGTCGTTAAAAAGGCTGGCATTAGTGGCGGCAAGGCGACTGCGGCAGTCCTCACGGGCGGGGTTTCACTTGTAGCAACTGGTCTGAGCAGAAAAGACGGTATGACTCAGGCTCATTGTGATGAATGCCAAAATACATGGACATTTTAACAATAACATTTTGGGGGTAAAACTGTGTCTAGGTTATTGCCGTTTGCGGTTCCTTGTGTCTTATTGGTTTGTCTTGCTTGTGATCCTCCAAAGGGTACCCAAGAATTGGAATCGGCTAGATCTCGTTATGATGCAATTCGATTCAAGTATGATCATTATAGACATCTTGGCGGATGGTTTAAAACTGTTATTTTAATTCGTGACGATCTTGAATTATTGTGTAAGCGTTATCCGGACAATCAGGATCTTGTATTCTATCGCGACATGATAAAACGAAAATTATGGACAAAGTTTAAAGATGCTGTTGAATTCTATATGGAAAGCAATGTCCACTATTATTGGACGGTTAAAAGTGATGAAATGACGACTCAAGAAGCCATTGATTTTGCAAAAAACAATAATTCTGAGAATGATCCTAAGGTTCTATTGTTTGTGAAGACGGCAGAGGCTGATATGCCGAAACACATCGCTGAATATTATGCCGACATCAAGAAATATGGCGATCCTGCCGCAGGAAGAGAGCGGAGAGAAGTTGTTGATCGCATGAATCATTTTTATGAAAGTATGGGACTTGGTGCAACTTCTGCTTCCTGTAGTGGATACGAAGATACTGTTTTAACATTTTGTACCAAGCAATCAGATATGACGCCACAAGAAGCGATCAATTTAATGAATACGCAGATTGGGGATTTGAAGTTTCGTGGCTTTAAAAAGGTGATAATCTCTGATACCGGAGTACATCGGACAGTGTACAAAAAGAATCTATGATCTATTTGTCACCAATTCCTGTGCCAATAGCGGTTATTGACTTTAAAAATGCGGAATCCTTGCGTTTTTGAATTCTGTAAGGGTTATTGTTAAAGGTGCCCCGGTTCATCGCCGGGGCTTCGTGTTTATCTGCCAGATGCACCTGCGTGGCATGGAGTAGAATAATGAAATGGACTAATTGTGCTGGATGGATGACGCCCTATACTTGAATGGCTGGAGGATGTATGGAGCGCCTGACGACAGTGGTTACCCGCGGCGGCAGGGTGATCTTGCCTGCCAAAGTGCGGAAAGAGCTAAACATCCATGATGGAGAACCAATCACGATCGAAGTGGAGGGGAACACACTTCGGCTGGTGCCACTCAAGCAACAGCTTGCAGCAGTGCAGGCACGGTGCGCGGGGTTGCGCCCTAGCGATGGCAGCTCAGCGGTGGATCAATTGATTGCTGAGCGTCGTGAGGACGCCCGGAAGGAATTCGCAGAATGAACTACCTGCTCGATGCTAGCGCTGTGATTGCATTTCTCCTGCAGGAACCAGGCTGGGAAAAGGTCAGCGATGTGCTCCTCGCGCGCCAAGCCACAATCACGAGCGTCAATCTGGCGGAGGTTGCAACGATATTGGTTCGTTGTGGGGCTTCATACGAAGATGCCTGCAGCGCCTGTCGGGATCTGGCGCTGCATATCATCGACGTAGATGCTGCCATTGCGCTGGAAAGCGTGCGTCTTGCTCCCGATGGGAAACGGCTTGGGTTGTCCCTTGGGGACCGCATTTGCCTTGCTGCGGCTAAGCTGCACGGGTGCGTTGCACTGACAGGCGACAGGGTGTGGCAAGAGCTATCTGATTATCGAGTGGTTTGCTTCCGTTGATACCGAGAAGCCTCGCTGCTGAAAACCGGGGCTTTGTGCTTATGCCTGCTCAGCCGACTCGGCATGGGGGCACACCACGTCATTATATGTGTGATCTCACAATGATGATTACCCTCCCTTCGAGGGGCGTTTTTATTGCTCCAATAGCACAGCCTTGTGCCAACCTCGCCGATGGATATTTCTGATGGAAAATCCACGCTCACTAAGCACGCCCCACACCATAGCCGACTGGCAGACCTGGGAAGGGCGCTGGGAACTGATCCACGGCGAGGCTTACGATATGACGCCAGCGCCAAGCGTGGAGCACCAACGGCTGAGTTCCCAACTTTGCGCTGAACTCTACACTCTGCTGAAAGCAGGCAAGCGCCACGGCGGCAGCTGCGAGGTGTTCGCCGCACCCATCGACTTGTTCCTTCCCGGTGAGGAAAGCGTCTATCAGCCGGACCTGGTTGTGGTCTGTGATCCCGCCAAAATCGCTCCACACGGCATCGTAGGCGTGCCGGATCTGATCGTAGAGCTGCTTAGCCCAAGCACCGCGGCAAAGGATCTCACTGTGAAGCGTGACGCCTACGAAGCGGCGGGCGTGCCTGAATACTTGGTTGCTGACCCTACATCCAAAACTGCATCCCTGTTTGTGCTCCAGGATGGGCGTTACGCCAAAGGGATACGCGTTGAATGGGGCGGCGAAGCGAAGGTGCTGAAGGAACAAGTGCATCTCGTCGTGGGTGAACCACCCGCAGAGCAGGCATAAGCAAAAGCCCCGGCGCTAAACGTCGAGGCTTCGCGTTTATGCACCGATGTGTATACGCCCTTTATAGATCACCTTCTGGAGAGGGCTGAAACAACTTAAGGTCTACTTCCAGTCGAAAATAACGCGAGGCATATTCCATCGGTGTGAGGTTAAGACGCGGTGTTGTATGTCGTGTGAACTCAATCCATGCGCCGCACTGCTGACATATGGAGCAGAAGTTGTTCACCTCTTCAATGTCTGCACCTTCTTGGGTTACTTGCTCCATTGTTTTAAATTTTGTCACTTCGAACCCACACTTCGGACATGGGAACGTGAAATCCTTGATGGTGTTATATCGTCCCATTGGTGCTCCACAGGCGAACGCATTTTCTGATTATATCGTCAATGTGCATCATTGACTGGAAACAACTACTGTTTGATGCCTGTTGAGCATAGATCCTTGGTCGAATGTGAAAGCTTTCCAGCCTAGGCAGCCTTAACTACTCTTCTGGTAAAGCCCAGACCCGCCTCTGTTAGCGAGAAGCCCTGGTATGCGCGTTCCCCGTTTGGTGTGCTCGTTCTGATGCCTGTCGCCTTGAAAACAGCTCGCCCGAAAGCGGCTGGGCTCACATCCTCTCCACCACGCTGAGCTATGAAAGCGAGTCGAAGTGCTGTCGGATTCGTTCTGCCACCGTTTTGAGTGAACTGTGCCAGAAACTCTTTTACTTCGCCTTCAAGGATGATCCGCATTTGTTTTGCGCGTGCCTTTGGATTATTGACACCTAGTGTGGGAAATGCTTGCTGTTTTCCAGCTTCATCCCATTTGTGAGCAATCTCTCTATCGGACCAAGGGCAGGGGTTTCCCTTGATGTCGACACAACGTGGATTGAAATGGTCCTTGATTAGTTTCAGTGCCAATGGTTTTTCCAGGCGATGGAAAAGGCGCAGATTTGTCATTGCAACCAAAAGTGCGTTATGCCCATTCATCCCTGATATTGAACGCCAAGCGTAGTAGCTGAGGTAGTTCCTTGCCATTTTGATGCGTGTCTCTTTGCTGCTAGTGGCAGAAACCCAGATGTGTGCGGCTTCTTCCGTTTTGCGCTTGCTACGCAGTGGTGTGATCTTGTGCTGATGTCTGGCAATGCGTTGGTTTTCCTCGGATCGATACAGCTCTGGATTTACCACCGGCAGCATGTCGAGTGTGAAGGCTTCACCATCCCAGGGCACCCATTCCCCGTCCTCTAGATACTCAAGCTCGTAGACGGTGCCGCTCTCGTGGATCGATCCCGGCATGACCGTGTTCCATGTGCAAAGATCGTAATCCTTGCCCTTTAGAGATGTTTCGATAGACGTTGAGGTATCTGGTAGCCGCGCCCAGTAATGAGCGAGATCTGTCTCGCCCTGCCGGCGAACGCGATAGGTAAATGGCGATAGGTCTTGTCCGTGATCAGGACCATCAATGTCTAGATCCCAAAAACCGAGTGGATTGATGCCAGGAAGGTCTTGTTGGTGCGTTATGGCGCCGACGTTTGCCCCTGTATCCATAGCGGCTTCTACATCGTGAAGGCGGAGCAACAAGCTCTCTTTGGCGGTTTCATGGAATATTTGTTTGGTACCAGGAAAGAGTCCGGCAAGAGGAACGCCGCCAGAGATGAATTCCCCATAGATGCGATCGTAGCGTTGGTAATTTGGATTGTGGTTAACAGTCATTGATAGATGCCTACACGGCAGCAGAGGCAAGCCCGCCCATCGCCAAAATGAGATGGGTAGGGCGAGCATCCGCAGAACGTGGTTAGTTGCCCTCGGTCCAGGTCCAAGTGGGGTTGTCTGTGTTTTCGCAGTCTGGGACATACCCGGCATCCCACAAGGCGTGATTCAAAAGGCGGCGGATCTCTTCAGGCTCCATGCCGCATAGGCTGAACTCTGGGAATAGGGCAGCCTCAATTGCATTGGATGTGTGGGGGTGTGCTTGAAGCCAACCGGCATTGCGATCGATGTGGTCCGCCAGTGGGCGCTCGCGAAAGATGTCCAGAGCCCGCAGGTTCCATCCAGATAGTGGAATCGGCTTCGGTGCTGCTTGGAAAGAGTTGGGGCGATGAGATTGGCGAGGCTGTCGGAGCAGCGGGTGAGTGGTCATGCGATCTCCTGATGGATCTTTAGGGTTCGCCAGGGCGGTTTTGCCGCTGACCCCATCAGGTACCACCCTCACTTTTGAACAGGTATTCGCTGTTTCACGCTCGCCGTTCATCCGGCACAAGCGCGCTAATCGCGCTGACACAGATGGTGTTGGCGCTGCCACATGCAAAATGCTGGATTCGGGTGTGTCGTATATTGGTGGTTTTTACTGCACTTATGATGTCGCGCGATGCGGTATAATCCTTAATAATGGACTAATGGTGTAAAGTTATGCTTGCGATGGTGTTAATCTGTGTATGCTGGTTTTATTGTGATTTTATATTGACCAATCACGTTGGTCGTATTCCTGATGGAACGAAACAAAGATAGCTAGACAGGGTAGTGGTTTTTTGTGATTTTTATTAGAAATATAATATCGGTAGGGGTAGTCTACTTTGGTTCCATGGAACTGCTGGATTGGTCGAGTTCATGGATGCCATTCAAAATGACATCGTCTTCAATGTAGAATACGTCAGATTTATTGGAACATATGGTGATAAGTTGACCTAGGCGGAGGTGGGGATTCTTGCTCCAAGCGCTGAATAGGGCATCAATGATCGGTTTGATCCTTTCTTTTTTGTAGCATGGCGATCTCGTCTCAAACATTTGGTTGATCATGTCGGAAAATTCATTCTTATCATTCATGGCTGCTCCGCTACATGGATGATAGTTGGTTTGTTGGATTGTGAAAGGTGCTTTTGTCCGTATTTGTAATGTGTTAATGACGGCATATGGTGTCGATCTGAGGTGGAAGGCTATGAGTTGGCGCTATCGAGTGATGAAGAATAAGGATTGTGTTTCAGGTGATTGTGTATATGGAATTGTCGAAACATACCTTGATTCATATGAAAGAATCTATGGTTGGACGGATCATGTTAAGCCATGGGGAGATAGCTTTATTGAGATCGTCCAAGATTTATTTCAGATGCTACGCGCTACCAGGCATGACCCACTGGATGCGGAAGGTGTCCGAAAGGCGGAAAGTCTATCAGATCCAGCGGAATATCGGCTTCACAATCGGGCACCCGTGTCGTGCCTGGAGGAAGCGGTTGTGCTTGTACGGCGTGAAGATGACATCTTTATTGGACGTCTGCTAACCGAGAACGGCTTTGGATTCTCCTTTGAGGCGTCCAGCCTTAATGAAGTCGAGGCGAAGGCGACCCAATCCGTATGGGAGGACTTGCCGCTTGCTGAGCGCAAACCGGTAAGGCTTTTGTTTGCCTGGGAAACAGAGCTTCATCCGCCGATGTAAATACGCGGTTTTGATGGGTCGCGTGCGCCGCACTCAATCCTATCGATGTCGGCTCGGCGTGCGGGGTAGGGGTGGTTGTGGTGATGTCGCGAACTGCGCGGTGGTAACAGGTCGTGCCGCGCCGGTCTGGGGATCGCCTCCAGAACTGTCGCAGGCGTCAACCAACCCGCGCCCGTGATCGCGAGCTACCCGAACCACAAGGAGGACCTATGAAGGTCAACCGCCACACCCCTGCGAACAAGATGTCGATCAAGTTCACCCGCCGCCCCAAGTACATCTATTGCTTTGAGCAGCCGGGGATTTCTGAGTCCACGCCTGAGCAGAAACAGGCAATTATTCGCTTTGTCTCAAATCAAGTGATCTTGCCTGTTCTGCGGGGCGAGGTTGGCATCAAAGACGTTGTCATTCCGGCTGGTGGATGGGAAAAATTCGATGCAAATCACCCTGGTTTTGGGGAGCTCCCTGCAGAAAGGCAACTTGAGATGGCGATTTTTAATCGCTGAACCTCAGCTACGCCACCCACGTCTCGCTGATCGCCTCCGCCTGCTTCAGCACCAGCTCCACCGCCCGCAGCTCCATATCAGGCGGATACTTGTGCCGCTTCAGGATGAGCTTGATCCGCGCCCGCATCTTGGCGCGCACGGATTCGCGCACGGACCAATCCACCGTGAGATTGTTCCGCAGGAACTCGGTTAGCTCGCGAGCAATGGCTTTCAGCTCGTGATCGCCGAGTTCCCGCACGGAGGCTTCATTGGTTTCCAGGGCATCGTAGAACGCCAACTCGTTACCGGATAACCCCAGCTCCTCCCCACGGCGGGCGGCTTCATTGAAATCCTTCGCCATCTGGATCATCTCTTCGATAACCTGTGCGGTCTCAATGCTGCGGTTCCGGTATCGGGTGAGGGATGCCTGTAGCAACTCCGAGAACTTCAAGTTCTGCACGATGTTGGTGGCGAAACGTGCCTTGATATCGTCCTTCAGCAGGCGCTCCAGCAGCTCTACGGCGAGGTTGCGCTGCTTCATATTGCGCACGTCATCCAGGAACTCATCTGTCAGGATGCCGATGTTGGGCTTGTTGAGCCCCGCCGCTGCGAAGATATCCACAACCTCGTCAGAGACCAGCGCGCCGCTGATGATCTGGCGCAAAGCAAGCTCCTTGGCTTCGTCTGAGAGTGCTTTGTCTTGGTTGCTTGCCTTCGACCAGGTCGCCTTGATCGCCTGAAAGAACGCCAGCTCGTCCCGCAGAGCAATGGCTTCATCCAGGGCGCAGCACAGCGCGAATGTCTTGCTGGCAGCCAACACTTGATCGGCAAAACGCTTCTTGCCATCGGTTTGACCTGCCAAGTGATTGATCGCTCCACCGAGCAGCACCAGAGCCTTGGTCTTGAAGGCACTGTAGTCGAAGCCGTGCATCATGCCGCGCAGAACGCCGATCTTCTCCTCGAATACAGCCAGGGCTTCCTCTGCCTTGATGGTGGGACGCCCTTTGCCCTTCGATTGCGTATATTCCAGCAGCGCCTGCTTCAGCTCCGTGGCGATGCCGATGTAATCCACCACCAGTCCACCGGGCTTGTCCTTGAACACGCGATTCACGCGGGCGATTGCCTGCATGAGGTTATGCCCGCGCATGGGCTTATCCACGTACATGGTGTGGGCGCAGGGAGCGTCAAAGCCTGTGAGCCACATATCGCGCACGATCACCAACTTCAGGGGATCGCCTGGGTCTTTGAATCGGGCTTCCAGGCGTTTCTTGATCTCCTTGGTGTAGATGTGGGGCTTCAGCAGCGCCTTGTCCGAGGCAGAACCCGTCATCACCACCTTGATGGCACCCTTCTCGGGATCTTCGTCATGCCATTCCGGGCGCAGATCCGTGATCGCCTTGTAGAGATGGGCGCACACCTCGCGGCTCATGGCGACGATCATGGCTTTGCCGGGCATGGCGGCACAGCGAGCCTCGAAGTGTTTCACCAGATCCTGGGCAACCTGCTTCAGGCGCGGCTCGGCACCCACCAGCTTCTCCAGGGCAGCCCAGCGGCGCTTGGTGAGGCTCTGGGTGTTCTCTTCCTCGTCCTCGGTGAGATCCTCGACTTCCGAATCCACCACGGGCTTCTGTTCTTCCAGCAGCTCCAGCTTGGCGAGGCGGCTTTCGTAGTAGATGGGCACCGTCGCGCCATCCTGGACCGCCTGCTCGATGTCGTAGATGTGGACGTATTCGCCGAAGACTGCACGCGTGTCCTTGTCCTCGCTGCTGATGGGCGTGCCCGTGAAGGCAACGAAAGTCGCGTTGGGCAGTGCCTGTCGAAGCTGGAAGGCAAGACCATTGGTCGCGACCAACTCCTTGGTTCCGTCCTCCTTCGTGCGCTCGCGAAATACAGTCTTGAATCCGTATTGGCTGCGATGCGCCTCATCACAGATGACGACGATGTTCTCGCGGTCGGAGAGGATGGGGATCGTCTCCTCTTCATCCATTGCCGCGAACTTCTGGATGGTCGTGAAGACGATGCCACCCGAGGGACGATTGGACAGCTTCTGTCGCATATCTAAGCGAGAATCCGCCTGCACCGGGCTTTCCCGCAGCAGCTCTGCGGCACCCGCAAAGGTCTCGAAGAGCTGTCCGTCCAGATCGTTGCGATCTGTCACTACGACGATAGTGGGATTGCGCATCTCGGCAGAACCCATAAGGCTGCCCGCAAGGCACGTCATCTCGATGCTCTTGCCGCTGCCCTGGGTATGCCACACCACGCCGCCACGCCTCGAACCTCCAGGTGCGCTTGCCTGGATGACGCTTTGCACCACGGCACGCACTGCATGGAACTGGTGGTAGCCGGCAATCTTCTTCGTGCTGCCATCCTCTTCGAACAGGATGTGGTGGCGCAGGTATTCCAGCAGAAAGTCCTGGCGGAAGAAGCCCCGCACCAAGGTCTCCAGCTGCTGATGTTCGCCCAGTGGGTCTAGCGTGATGCCATCGATGGTGCGCCATGCATTGAAGCGCTCCTTGGTCGCAGAGAGCGAGCCCAGGCGTGCCAGCGTGTAATCCGAGATCGCCAGCGCCTCGTTGAAAACGAACAGATCCGGGATGTCTTCTTTGTAGGTCTGGAGCTGCTGGAAGGCGTGCCAGATGTCAGCGTTCTCATCGGCGGGGTTCTTCAGCTCGATGACGAACAGTGGCAACCCGTTGATAAAGACGATCACATCGGGGCGACGGTTCTGCTTGGGACCTTCGATGGTGAACTGATTCACCACCAGCCACTGGTTGGCAGTTGGGTTCTGGAAGTCGATGAGCTTGGCGCGGTCTCCCAGCGTCTCGCCCTGGTGCTGCACCTCCACAGGCACGCCATCCGTAAGCCAACGGTGGAACTGACGGTTCGCCTGCATGAGGCTGGGCGCATTGCCGTGAATGACCTGACGTGCCACATCCTCCAGCACACCCGATGGGAGACCGGGATTCAGCGCAGCCAGCGCCGATCGAAAGCGAGTCTCCAGCACCACGCCCTTGTAGTTCTCTCGTTCCTCATCAGGACCGCCTGGAGCGATGTCGGGACCAAAGACACGCTCATAGCCCAGTTCCTCGAACCATTCGAGGCAGGCTTGCTCGGCAGTGTTCTCATCGATGAGGGTCATGGCTCTCTCGTCTGGTCTCTGGCTGCTTCGGTTTGCGTTTAAATGAACATCGCCTTATTTATCAACTCATGCCCACCGTAGCCCACCGTAACCCATCGTAGTCATTGAATGAGCTAAGCCCAGTAGGGTAGATAGCGGGCATAGCGCTTTGAGGTTGTATCAGAATCATCCAATTTGATTTTTCCTGCTTCCTGGGCGGCTGAGATGGTCTGAGATACAACTGCTGTCTTGCTCTCTGGAAGCTTGAATCGCTCTCGAAGGGACTTGTTGGTCATAAGCTGATTGGTGACATACATCAGAGTGCAGTGCTGATAGCAGGCGCGAATACGGTCTGCCTTGCTCATCTCCGAGAAGTCCTTATGGGCATACAGCACCGCAGTGGTCCGGAGTTCTCCGACTCGGAAATCAGGAGCAGGAAGCTGGTAATGCTTAGACTGCGGTGACAAGAATCCATACAGCAAGAATTTGGGAATCACTGTATTTGGTGGGCGCAAACGAATGCCGTCAGATCCGAGGAACCATCCTTCTTGATGCTTCGTCACAATCGCACACCGGTCGATGCTGCCTTTTCTGGCAAATACGATATCGCCTTCTCGGAGTAGGTATTCAGGCAGCCTCGATGTTGTTTTCTCGGAAACCTTCGGCGTCCTTTCATCAATGTGGAAAGTGCCATACCCAACTTCTCGAACGGAGATCAGTGGAACGCCAGTCGCGGTGTATTCGGATGCCTTTAGGGCAGTCCCAAAAGGTCCTGTTTTTACACTTCCACCGTCGCGGGATAGCAACTCACTGATGGTCAGTGTTTCCCTGTCTTCAGACCCCATATCCGAACCTCCCCAGCCGCTCGCAGATAATGGCGTCCCCCTCCTGTCGCTCGCACCTCATGCCTGCTCTCCCATCAGGATCTTGGTGAGCGCCACGTTGATGTAGTAGTTCCCTCGTCCCTTCTTCTGCTTGATCAGGAATCCGTCTCGGACCAGGGCATCCAGGTACTTGGTGGCGGTCAGGCGCGATACCCGGAGATCCCGTTCGAGAAACTCGATCCGGGTGTAGGGGTGGGTGAACAGATTATTGATGAGATCCTGGCTGTAGAACTTGTGCTGGGCACGGATGCGGTGCTTGTAGTCGTACAGGGCATTCTTGATGGCGTGGATGGTGTCGATGGTTTGAATGGCTGTCTTTTCCACCGCATTCAGCATGTAGAGCACCCAGTCCTCCCAGGCGTCCTGCTCGCGAACATCCTGTAGCAGTCGGTAGTAATCGCCCTTGGTGCGGACGATGTGGCTGCTTAGGTAGAGGACGGGGATATCCAGAAGCCGCTCTTTCACGAGATAGAGCACGTTGACGATGCGCCCCGTTCTGCCGTTGCCATCGTAGAAGGGGTGGATGCTCTCGAACTGATGATGGATGAGGCTCATCTTGATGAGAGGATCAGCCTCGAACGGGATATCCCCGTTGATGAACCGTTCCAGTCCCCCCATCAGGCGCAGGATCTCGTCCGGGTCTTGGGGCGGCATGTAGACGGTCTGACCCGCGCCATCCTTGAGCGCCGTGCCGGGCAACTTGCGAAAGCCTGCGCGGTTCTCTTCCAGCGCCTCCTGGATCTCCAGCATGTGGTTGAGGGTCAATAGACCGCTTTCTCGAACCCGTTCAAAACCCACACGCAGGGCTTGCCGGTAACGCAGGACCTCTTTTGCGGCGGCGCTGCCGGGGACTTGCGGCTGGAAGTCGTCTTTGAACAGCTCGTCGTGGGTGGTGACGATGTTCTCGATGGCGGAGCTATCCTTGGCTTCCTGCAAGCCCAGGGTGTTGATGAGAATGCCTTGGTTTGGAATGGAAGCCGCTACGCCCTTGAGTTCCGCGAGCTGCCGACTTGCCGACGCCAATCCCTTGAGAATGGCGTTGGTCTCGAATCGTGCTGGATTTAGGTGATCAAGAGGGGAGATGGGGGGCATGTTCATTCACCCTCGTCATCGTATGTATAAAAAACCCGATTTTCTATACACATGCTCATCGACATGCATAGATTCCGAGCGCCACGCACGAAACCCGATTTGAACACGGGCTTTGTCTGGTGAATGGCATCCCCAGGGTACGCGCGTTCAGACCTCATACCCGAGCCTCCCCAGTCGCTCACGGATGATGGCATCCAGTTCCTGTCCCTTCTCCATCTGTTCCGCCAGGGTGGAGGTCAGGCGATCCATCTTCTCGGCGAAGGCTTCGTCGTCGTCCTCCACTTCCTCGGCGCCCACATAGCGCCCCGGCGTGAGCACGAAGCCATGCTCGGCGATCTCTGCCAGCTTCACAGCGCGACAGAAGCCTGGGACATTAGCGTAGGTGTCCTTCGTCTCGCCATCCTCGCGCCACGCATGCACGGCGTTGGCGATCTTCTGGATGTCCACGTCGTCCAACACGCGCAACACGCGGCTTTCCATGCGCCCCAGCTTGCGGGCGTCGATGAACAGGAACTCGCCCTTGCGGCTGCGTCCGTTCTTGGTTTTATCCTTCGCCAGGAACCACAGGCAGGCGGGGATCTGCGTGTTGAAGAAGAGCTGTGGCGGCAGGGCGACCATCACCTCCACCGCATCGCCTTCCACCATGGCGCGGCGGATGGCGCCTTCGTTGTTCTGGTTGGAGGACATGGAGCCGTTCGCAAGCACCACGCCTGCGCTGCCTGTGGGCTTCAGATGGTAAAGGATGTGCTGCAGCCATCCAAAGTTGGCATTGCCAGCTGGCGGTGCACCAAAGACCCACCTGGGATCGTTGGTGAGCTTCTCACCACCCCAGTCCGAGATGTTGAAGGGCGGATTGGCAAGCACGTAGTCAGCGCGTAGATCGGGATGCTGGTTGCGTCCGAAGGTGTCGGCGGGTTCCTTGCCCAGGTTGGCTCCCATGCCGCGAATGGCAAGGTTCATCGCCACCAGACGCCAGGTGGTGGGATTGGCTTCCTGCCCGTAGATGGAGATGTCCCCGGTTTTGCCGCCGTGGCTCGCCACGAACTTCTCGGATTGAACGAACATGCCGCCTGAGCCGCAGCAGGGGTCATAGATGCGTCCCTTGTGCGGCGATAGCACCTCCACCAGCACCTTCACCACCGAAGCGGGCGTATAGAACTGTCCGCCCTTCTTGCCCTCGGCGTTTGCGAACTGTCCGAGGAAGTATTCGTAGACCTCGCCCAGCACATCCTTGGCTTTATCCCCGGCACCAAAGCCGATGCCAGAGACCAGATCGATGAGTTCGCCCAGCTTGCCGGGTTCGAACTGGGTGCGGGCAAAGCGCTTGTCCAGCACACCCTTGAGCGGCGGGTTTTCCTGCTCGATGGCGATGAGGGCATCATCGATGCGCTTGCCGATGTCCGGGAGCTTGGCGGCACTGCGAATGGCTTCCCAGCGTGCATTGGCGGGCACCCAGAAGACGTGCTCCTCGGTGTAGTAGTCCCGATCCTCCAGCAGCAGGTTCGCCTCATTGGCATCGCCGATGTAGAGATCGCTCTTGGGGTTCAGGAACTCCTTCGCCAGCGTGCCCCGGCGCTCCTCGAAAGCATCCGAGATGTACTTCAGGAAGATCAGCCCCAGGACCACATGCTTGTACTCCGCCGCGTCCATGTTGTTGCGCAGCTTGTCAGCAGCTGCCCAGAGGGTTTTCTTGATCTCTTGATCCATGGTGATCCTAACGCTTGATAACCCGATTATTGTCCTACAGACTGCTTGGCGTGAAAGCAGAAACAAGCCTGGTGTCCAGATGTAGACAATGGCTGTCAAATCTGAGATCCAAGCACGAATCCAATTACAAAACCTTTGCCAGTCTAGCAACGAGGACCTCTATGAGCGGGCTAGAGTCTTTGATCCCGAAAGAACCTCATCTCGTCATCGATTTGGTGCGCGAAGCAGGCGTCGATGTCTCCGGTTGGGCAAAAGGAAGTGTTGGCGAGGTCAATCCTTCAACCAACCCAAAATACTGCTATGAATGGGCATTTATTCAAGACGACAAGGTTGTTGTGCTGAATCTGTGGCACAAGGATCTTAAAGAAGAAAATGGCGTCATTTGTCAGAGATTGAATCCTCGTCAATATGCCAAGGAATGCCGAGATAGCCGTAAAAGGGGAGGTGTGCCGGCAAGGGCGCTAAGAATGGACTTTGCCCTTCAATCTGCATTCAAGCTTGGTATCCCAGTAAGGGTTGTAATTCTCGATGGCAAGGTAACCTGGAAACCCAAAGAACAAGCAGAACGTCTGGAGGTAAGGGCGCGAATGCTCGATGACGCTGTATGGGCTGTAACAGCGTATGAAGAACAAACGGGAGCTTGTGTGGTAACCAGGGGAGTCATATCTGCTCCTTTTCAGGATCAGTTTTCAGTGCTTTCTCATCCACCTCTGCCATTAGGAAGCAAGGAAGTCACCACACGCGTCTATGATCGACGTGAAGATGTGCGGAGATCCGTCCTGATGCGAGCTGGCGGGCGATGCGAATGGTGTGGGGGAGCCGGATTCAAAATGGCAAACGGATTGATTTATCTTGAGACACACCATGTGGTGCCCCTGTCAGCAGGTGGGGCGGATTCTGCTAGCAATGTTGTTGCTGTCTGTCCGAACCATCACCGGGAGGCTCACTATGGAGAGACACGCGAACAGATGCAAACGCAGCTTCTCCAGATTGCTAATCGAACCTAAATTGCTTTTAGCCTGACCTTTTGGCGCTTCTGCTGATCGAGCGACTGATCTAATCCACTGATAGAACGTTTACGTGTTTCCATTGGTAGTAGTTGTATTCGATCGTCATCGCCTCCTCGGCTCCGCTTCAGGCTACGCTCGGAGGCTCCTAATCTGGTTACCAGATCCCTATAAGCATACTTATTGGTAAAGCCTAAACCTGTCTCTGAGGAGGAATGGACTCACGGTGGCGGCGAGCAAGGAGTGTGAAATCACACACAGATTCACAGATGCTCATTGGTTAATCCTGAGCTGCGGCGAAACCCCATCCGCACGGTAACCTTCTTGATCTACCCATGACGATTGGATTCCATATGATTCGAACGAGCCTGCACGCCATTGTTGCCTTGATTGCTTCTGTCGCTCTTTGGGCTGGTGATGATGCTGTCAAGGTCGCCCAGCAGAAGAACCTTCCCACAGAGATCCGACCCGCGATTCTGGTGTTTGGACGTGAGTTGATAGGGCAATGGTCAATCAACCCCAAATGGGTGAATATCCAGCCCGCACGAGCCTCCGCCTATCCGGGGCAGCATTTGATTCTTGGCGTTGCAGCGACTGGGGACGGGCGCGCCGGTCTGCTTGAGTCGGCGGACCTTACGGCAAATCTCTCTTTCCAGGGAGATACTCGCACGGTGTCGGCGCATCCCCGCCTCATTCGCAAGGTGAAGGCTGAGGGGGCGGACATGGTTACCTACATTCTCGGATCACTGAAAACCGAGAAGGCTGAGGAAGCTCAGGCTCATCTTTCAATGGCAAGCATTGCGCTATTCGATGTCGACTGGGTTGTGCCTGGTGTTGTTGCTGATGGTGATTTGTCCATCTCTGGGAAGATTCAAAGCTGTGGGAAATCCATAGTTCTCGCTCCTGTCAAAGTCACCATCAAATCCATGGAGTCTTCGTGCCGTGCTGGAACATTCAAAGATTCGAAGGCGCTGGAAGATTGGACGATGACCTACTACCAGCACCCGGAGCCGGCTCGGATTCTCAATGCGCTTGGGTACGCAACCAAGGATCAGCGTGGTACTTCCCCTAATGCCGTGACGTTCTACGTTGAGGTGCTCAAATCGTCTCCTGAAGCTCAGCGTTACCTCCTTGCGCACCTCCATGAGCAACCCCATGGACCAAGACTGTTTGGGCTTTACCTGTTGAGGCTTGCAGGCGCTGATATCACGCCGTCACTGGCTGGACTCAGCGAAGAAGACCAACGGATGGTAAGGCAGACGCCTGGGCTTCCTGATCCATACGATCTGCGCGTCGAGATTGCTGACAGCATTGGCGTGCCTGGGCGATTGGACATGCTGTGGTCGATCTTTTTGGCGACAGGCGATTTCAAGCCGATTCAGGCAATCGCGGGGACTTTGGCTTGGCGTGACGATTGGAAGGTCTTCAAGCAGGTGCGAGATGATTTCCAAAAATTTGGAAAGAAGCCTGCAGGAATGACCCCAGAGCTGATGCGTGCCACCGCTTACATGTCGGCGGGCTGGTCACTTGGTTCCTTTTACAGGAACCACGGGCTTGCTGCGGACTACATCGAGTCCATGAAGAGCAATCCCATGATGCCGCCGGTCATTCGCGAAGAACTGGGCACCTTGATCAGCAATCCCGCGTTCAAGATGGAGCAGTAGGGGGGGTCGATGGATCATTCGGGAATCATTCTTTTCTGAAGCGGCTTCGCTACCTGGGGAGGGGTGTGATGGCATCCAAGCAAAGCACAGTGGACTACCTAATGGATCAGCTTTCCGATTGCCAGGGCATCTACGCCAAGAAGATGTTCGGTGACTACGGCGTGTTCCTGGATGGTCGGATGATCGGGCTTATCTGCGATGACCAGTTGTTCTTCAAACCCACCGACAAGGGCAGAGCGCTGTTTCAGCCGATCACGGAAGGAATTCCATATCCGGGTGCCAAGCCATGCCTGCTCGTGCCTGGAGAGAATTGGGATGACCGAGATTGGCTATCTGAACTGGCGCGAGTCACTGCGGATGCGTTGCCGCCGCCCAAGCCGAAAGTGAAGAAGCCAAAGGCATAGGATTTGATCGCGATAGGGGTACCAATGTTCGAATCAATGAGGCGGAAGGATCGATCATTCACGATGGAGGAGGCGGAATCGCTCCTCCGCTGTGGTGAGTGACCCATGTCCAGGATGCCTCTCACCTCACGCTTGATGACAAGTTCGCTGGGAGTGCTGCTTCTCCTGTCGAGCCCATTACATGGATCACCCATGCCCGATGGATGGGTCGTAGCCCCTTACTCCGACACAACAGATCTCAGACACTCGAAGGCGTTTGAAGAGGACGCTTCACAGAAATGGCGGGTCGAACTCGTTGGTGGGAAGGTCGTGGCAACCAACCACCGATTCCTCCCCGATGAGCAAGTGACATGGGAAAACTCGGGCATCTCGCCGCAGGCAAAGAAGATGGCACTCCGATTAGGACGCTATCTCGTGGATCAGCAACCTGAATACTCACTCCGTCTGATCCAGAGTGTCTCAGATGGCTGGCTGGTGGGTTTCAATGCTGGTGAATGGGGTGGTGGACTCTGCTGGGTTTCGATGGACGGGTCCAAAGGGCGTTTTCTGATGACCTCACCACATCTCCAGCCACCGCCGCCGCCTCCACCCCCGCCTGGCGTTTCGAAGAAGCGTTGGACGAAACAAATTCGCCGAAGTCATATGCAACCCGGCAAGGATCTTCCGGGGTGGCTGCCGCCGAAGTCCTTCTCGATTGACGGGCTCTCCGCAGAAAACGTGCTTCAAATTGAACCGGCTGGAGATGCTTTTCTCGTCTTGCAAGGGCTGGACCATCTGGGGTTGAACCTTGGGAAGATCATGAAGGTTGCCCGGAACAATCAAGGAAACTGGACGGCGACCCATTTCGCTCGCCTGGATGGAACGCCCCGCTACTTTGCCCAAGACACGCCATCCACATGGCTACTACTGACCCCAGACAATCTGGTGAGGCTGGATTCCCAGGGCAGCATCCAAACGTCTGTTCCACTTCCCAATGCATTGAAGGACGGTTCGATCGAAGCCGTGCTTTCCGAAGGCGCAGGTCAATGGCTGGTGCTCACCGACCAGCACCTCTATCGCCTCTCTTCAAAAGGCGACTCACGCCTCCTCCTCAGCGCTGGATTCATGTCCATGCCTGAGATGAACTCCATGGTGCGTATGCCGGATGGATCAGTGTTCATCGGAATGCGGCACTATCTGCTGAGGCTTACGCCAAAGGATGCTGGCTACACCATCGAACGGTTGGAGCCTGCCAATCCGACACCGTGAATTCACTGCTTCGGTAACCGCTGCGTGAGGTTGGCGGCAAACCGTTCGGGGAATTCTGGCGAGAGCAGGATAATTTCATTTGCGTATTTCAGCACCACAGCCAGCTTGGGATTCATCACCAGAGCCCGGTAATCCCCAATCTTTGGATTGCTGAAGTAGCCCGTGAGCGAGAACAGCCCGCCATTGCCTGCTGTGCGAGTGCTATGGGACATGGCTTCGGGATCAGGCACCGCGGATTGAAGTCCATCCAGGGGCAGACGCGTAGTCCAAAAAAGCCGCCGCACCAGGATCGCGTCTGTCGTGAGCGTGTAGCTTCTGATGGTGAAGGGCGCTGCCCCCAGTGGGATTGCCATCAGCAAGGGCGCAATGAACCAAAATGGCTGCGTGACCGCCACAGCCGAGCCAATGCAAAGCACTCCCGTGGTGATCCATGTAACCAGGATTACGGAGAGGCTCCAGGGTGCCTTGTAGAGGGTCATAGCAACCGCCATTTCATGGTGTGGGCTGAGCATTCGCCAGGCATCGTTCAAATAGCGCCAGAATCCGCTCATTTCCCACCAGGTGCAGAAACCTCTGAGCCTTTGCTACGTCGATTCCGGCTGAAATGATTTTTTGGAGCAGAGCCAGGTTCCTGGCTTTCCCTTCTTCGAGTTCAAGGAAGATCAGAAGCTCTATAGGCGGGAGCCATGGCGAGCCTGAAGCCAGTCCGCCTTCCACCAAAGCCGCCCGACACTCATCCTGAGCTTTGGCTGAGACATCTGTGGTGGCGACATAGGAGATCCCATAGCCACCAGCCCCGATCGGCACTCCCGCCTTGAAGGAGAGCAGTTCTGTTCCATCAAACGCATCTTCCTGGTGAACCAGGTACACCACGGACTTCGCATCTACAGGGAACCCATGGGCGGCGAAAGC
>DAOPZE010000033.1:0-21265 GCA_035353255.1 Candidatus Cloacimonadota bacterium | reverse complement strand
TGCTGTTGTGCCCTGCTGGGCAGTCACATCGGGCTTGGTCTCAGCCTCAGGAGTACCTTCATCAGAAAAGCTGGATGACTGCTGGGCAACTTCGGGAACGACCCTGGTTGCCTGTGCCATTTGGCTCAGACGAGCTTCGAGAGTTGCTGATTCCGTATCTTTTGGCTTGAGCGCAAGATCATAGATAAAGAGACAGATGATCGTAAGAGCGGCGAATAGCAGCAACATTCCACGATTGAACCGCTCCACACTCGTTGGCTCGGCTCTTCTGGAATACTGCGCTACGATCTGGCGCTCTTCCTCAGTAAGTACTCTTGCCCAAGGTTCGCTGAATTCATACTTGACCTGCCAATCCGGATTAAGAGTAACCGTACCGGTCATATCCTGGCGCAGTTGCAATTGCGTGCCACGCAGAATATTATTCCCGGTCAGGAAACCCTGATCGACGGGCTGACCATCCTTTTCACAGCTAACCGTGCTGCCGGGAACCAGATTCAGAAAGAATGAATCTCCTGAGCTGGTCAGGAACAGATGCTTATCGGGAAATGAGGGGTCAAGGATCTGCCAGAAGAGGTACTTGTTGGAACCTATAAAGAGCTTTTTAGTGAAGTCTCTGCCATATTTGGCAATATCCAAGACTTTGCCCTTATAGTACAATTTCATATTTAACAGTGTTTTCGCCATGATCCCTCCTACCTCTTCACCGCTACGGCTTCTTTAGCAAACCAGGTGGCATCTTCAAGAGTCGAGAAGTAGATATACTGGAAGGTTGCGTTTGTCCCGATTCGAACCATCTCACTGACATATTGACACGGTATCTGTTCATCAGCCTGGATCAATAAGCAGGGTTCATTGTTCTTGTCCTGCTTCCAAATGATATCCGCTTCATATTTCAGATAGTCGAACACCTTCTGACGTTTGTCTGCGTTAGTCACAACGTCCGCGAGTGCGCCAAAGGGAAGGCTCTCGGTTCCGAGGAAGATCTGGTCGGGATACATCTTGACGACGAAAGTTCCTGCGGAGGCGATCAGCTTCTCATTGGTGATGGTTGTGGGGAACAACATATTGTCAGGGACAGTGACCTTCTGCGCTTCCATGGACACATTCTTGATCAGGAAGACCAGAATGATGGTCAGAACGTCCAGCAGAGAGGTTATCGAAAGTCCCGCGACATCATCAAATTTTCTGCGTACCCGGCGGCTAGTCTTGTTTTTTGATTTTTTATCCAAAATATTCATCATAGCCCCCTATTGGAAGTATTCCACTTTGGGTACTTCGTAGTGTACGTTAACGAACTGGTTTATCTTACAGAGATCGATAGTTTTGATAAGAGTGCCGTATAGCACTTGGGGATAGACCAAGACATTAATATCAATCAGTTCAGGGTTTCTGGACTTGATACCCTTAATGACAGTATCCAGGGTAACAAAGTCATACGCACCGTTTATAACCGGAACCCGCACTGTTTCCGTTCCAGGTTCACGAATCTCGAAACCAGGGAGAATATCCTTACCCTGGTCTTTGGCACTCGCGACAATGATCTGGACCTTTTTGATATCTTGTCCACCACCAGCACCATCACCCGTACCTCCACCACCGCCACCTGTTGAGGTGAAATTCAAAGCAACCAGAGCTACCTGACTTATGACCAGCATTAGCATCAGAAAAGGTACTATTGCCAGAAACAGGTTCATGATCGGCACCAAATCCGGAGCAACCGGGGCGCCTGCAGATTTCTGGTTCCTTCCGGCAGAAGGACGATACGCCATAATCTTATTCCTTTATCGAAGTGTTGATTTGGTTGATTAATTTGACGCTGAATTCATCAATATCGTTAATAATGTTTTGGGCACGAACCAGCAGTCCGCCCTTGATAAGTGTCAAAGGAATTGCCGCGATAAGACCCATAGCTGTGGTACCTATAGCAGTCTTAATACCTCTGGTAAGTTCTTTGTTCTTGTCTGCTTCAGCGGCTGTATCGAGAGCTTTGAAGGCCTGGATAAGTCCCCAGATGGTTCCCAGCAGTCCAAGATATGTACAGATCTGGGCAAGGAGGTCAAACCAGAACAGCCCGGCATCAAGTTTGTGCACTGTCTGGAGAACGGCTTCTTCAAAAGCGTTCTGTACGGATGTGTT
Organism: Candidatus Cloacimonadota bacterium; assembly: GCA_035353255.1. Taxonomy (GTDB): domain Bacteria; phylum Cloacimonadota; class Cloacimonadia; order Cloacimonadales; family Cloacimonadaceae; genus PHBP01. The sequence goes on along the minus strand of DAOPZE010000033.1, from coordinate 19,129 downwards.
CAGCTCTTCGCCTTTCTTACCGCTCTTGCGGGCATCTTTGAAAACCATGAGCCCGCTCCAGAAAATGAAGCCGAGAGTCGTATTCTTGAAGCTTTCCGTGATCTTAGTGGCTTCTTCGATCTGATCGTTTTTGATGTAACCCTTGAGTTTCAGATAGAATTTACCGGCGTCGATCTTCTCACGAACATAGAGCTGGATATAACGAACTACCGCGTAAATGAGACCGATAACAAAGGTGAATATTATAGCATAACCCCAGCCACCGCTATCCTTGATGATCTCACCGGGGGTGATCTTTGTGCTGACTTTAGCTACTGTCTGAGCCGCGGCCTCTGTCTGAGCATAAATCATGCCCACACCAATCAAGAGGACCAATAATACTAGAACGATATTCCTTGCTTTCATTTTGACTCCTTACGCCAATTTTTTATTAGATTCATGCTTTTTTCGGTTATGTATTCGTCTTTCAGTTTATAGTTGAAAAAACCGACCGGAGGAACTGTGTCGCTTTTAGGAGCCACAAATTCATAATCCGGGATCAGTGCCTGAAAATCGATCTTGAGAGCCTCACCAGTGACAACGGTTTGACCCGCGAATTCCCCTTTGGGGTCATTAGCCTGCTGAGCCATTACGAAACTGAAACTCATCAGGAGCAAAATCATGATCAAAAGGTTCTTTTTCATTTTCTTCACTCCTTCACTGTCTTAGTGATCGTAACCTCTGCCAGCATTCCGCGGAAGTCTGAACCATTGGTGACCGTCACTCTCAGTGTGTTTTTACCATTCACGATGTTTTGGGCATCAAAATTGATCCGAGTCGGATACACTACAAGGGGATCAGCGTCATAATCAAGGGCTTCCCCTGAGGCAATCTCGGTACCGTTCAACGTAATTCTGGCTTCCATGGGAGCTACGAAGGTGATGTAACCTTCACGGAAGGCAGTGTCCATATCGAAACTGTATTCGAAAACCGCACCCGGGACTCTGGCGTCTAACGCCTCTGTTACCCAGATCGGCTTGGCGGATGTCTTGTCCATCCCCACGATCTTCTCAAAGGGAATGTTGAATTTCTGAGCAACAACCGTGGATGTCAGAGATTCATTCCCATTGGCGTCCGTGACTACGGCTTTCCAGTCAGTGCCAGTCTGATACTTGACCGTCTCCGTGGAAACAGCTTCGGCAAGAGTCTGGGCGTTGGTGAAGACCTGGAGGCTCATAAACAGGGGTATTTGCTCCACAGCCTTGTTGGGGAAGGTCAGGGTCAGGTTATTGACTCCTTCAGTCCAGTACTCGTTCCCGATCAGAACAGCGTAGCGCAAGGTGTTAGGGTCGCCCGCTGTGAGAGTGTCCGTCGGGACATAGGCGGGTTCGACCGTTGTGTTATTCAGCTTGACCTCAGCATCGAAAGGATAGATCATCTGAACGAAACCAAAATCTGGACGAACCTTTGTGGTGATGTTTTTCTTCAGGATCAGAGCGTTATCCGCAGGGATCATCAACTTGCCCAGACTAAAGCCATTCGGGGTTGTTGTGACAGTCGCCTGAGAGAGCAGATTCCCTGAACCGGGAAGTGGTTTCTGTAATTCGAGAGTCCAGCCCTCACCGAGGAGATACTCGTTCTTCTGATATTCAGGAACAAGCTTCCATTCTTCGAGTTTGGAAACTGAATATGCGGTATTGGCATCCCTGTAACCGGGAATGTAATAAGTATTATAAACAGCCAGATGCTGCGCGTATGAATCATTCAGATAATCTTGAGAAGCCATTGCCGCAGTTCCTCTCAGCCCATCGATCAAGGTGTCGTACTCTTCCTGGCTCATGGTCTGACGATTCTTGTACGGGGCAAGTTCGTTGGATATCTGCATGTATAGCTCCGTCTGCGCGGTAATAGCGTCCGCGGCATGCTCGTCGATCTTGCTGATCAGATTCAGGGCTCTGGTGCGGCGCTGATTGTCTAGATTGTACTGAGCGCCAGCTTCCACCAGTTTGATAACCTTAGAGACTTCGGCGTTGACGAGGGGACGAAGGGCGGCAACACGATTCGGCTTGCCTCCGAAGAGGTGGTTCTTCCAGGTTGTGTTGGCATTGACTGTTATCAAGGCCGCGGGGCTCTTGCTTAAGAAGCCGGTTCGCTCTATGGCATTCAACTGAGTGTCATAACTCTTGATAAAGGCGATGCGGGCTTCCACATGCTTGCGCTGAGCTTCGAGGTTGGCGATGTTGGCGTACATGGTCTCAGAGTTGAAGGTCAGCCCCTCTTTCTTATACGCGGCTTCCGCTGCCTTGAACTCATCGCGCTTGGCATAGGCGAGATCCCAGTCTGCCTGGACGAATTCAGTATTCTTTGTTGCCTTGATACTTGCAGCGTCAAATTCGAAGGCTATCTTACCCAGATGAGCATTTGCGATGTTCTGATATCTGGCGTATTGTGTCTTGTCACGTAGGAAAACTGCGCGGGAATAACGAACGTACTCCGCTTCATTCCCTTGCTTCTGGTATTCATCGGCGAGATAGATCATATAGGGCGTGACATTTTGATGATTGGGGTATAGACCGATGAAGTTGATCAGAGAAGTCATCAATTTCTCTTGATTACCGTTTTGACGATAGAGTTCAATTGCCGTCAAATACAGGTCTTCCGGCTTGTCTTCGCCGATATTGACCGTCTTCGCCCTTGCTTCATTATGCAGTGCCATGTATCCATCCGCCGCAGCCTCGCGGGTTGAGGAATTCTTGGCAAGATTATCAAGGGTTTCGACGCGCAGAGCATAAGCCTCGATGGTCATTGGGTACTTGGCAATATAGGCGTCTTTGAGCCTCTGTGCCTGAATCCCATCGTTGAGCTTCGTCTCAGCGATATTCCAGGCTTCATAAGACAGAGCATAGACTTCCTGGCTGTCAGATCTTTCTGAAGCTAGCTGATTCAGGATATCAATCGCCTTCTGAGCCTGGTTCGCTTCCAGATATGCCTTCTTGGCTTCCTGCATAAATCCAAGGTAGCGGGCAGGATTACTCACCTTGTACTCCTGGGCAAATCGCAGATACTCATCCCCGACGAGCAGGTAATTCCCGCTCGCTTTCGCGGCATCTATATTGTTCTGAATCTGAATCGCAATGCTATTTTGAATTATCTCACGATCCTGAGCGTCAGACGCAACTCCCAGGGCAAGCCTATAGCTTGCTTCTGCCTGAGAGTAATTCTTTTGAGCATCGTAGGTTTGGGCAAGCTTCAGATAGAGGTTACGCTGGGCTGCTTTCTTGGCGGCAGGATCTGTCAGTTCATTAGCCTTTGCCAGCTGAGCGCCGTAATGTTCGAGCGCTTTGTCGTAGCGACCGCTATCGAAGCTGATATCTCCGAGCGAGAGCATGATCTCTTCCGCTAACTTCGTGTTGGCGGCGGATTGGTTCTCTGGCAACAACAACTTGTCGCGGAAACGGAGAGCTCCGGCAACGTAGTAATCATAGAGAGCGACCGTGTCGGCCGGAACGCCTTCGGGAGCGGTGTAGCCACCGGCCTTGAGTTTCGGCATCTGGTCATTGTAAAGTGTCTGAGTGTATGAATAGGCTAAACCTTCATAATTAAAATCAGCTTTGTTCTTGGGATTATCGTTGTAGGCATACAGGGTGTTGATCGCAGCTACCCAGTCCTGAGGATTGGTGGATTTTTCCGCGAGCATTGCCTGATATGTGGTTATGTTTTTATTCCAGGCGAGTTCTCTGGCATCGAGAGCTGTTCCATGGAGCGCGGTGAATTCCTTGTATTGGTCAATGTGGTTCTTGTATGCCGCGAGATTATCTTTTGTGGGATCGGTGACGAAGTTATTCCTCAGACGGATCTCTATGAGGTCATAAGCTTTGTCGATGACCTTCAGTTGTTCAGCTATCTGTGGCTTGTCCATGTTTTTCTTGTACCATTCGGAATTCTGATTGTAGCTGTTCTTGATCCGAACATACTGAGCATAGCGGTAATCGAGCGGATTAGTCAGTCCTGCACGAGAATTGGCATCCAGGTCACGATAGTATTGATTATAAAGAACGACCGTACTGTCGATAATCGCAGGATTGCCCAATGCGTTGGGGAAAGTGCGGACTCTGGCGAGCATCAGGTCGATAGCTTGTTTCGGAGCATTCAAATCCTGGTTCTTGCGCATCGCGGCTCTGTCGTAAATTGCGGCAACCGTTTCTTCATCGGTGATACCGTCCAGGAACTGGTTGACCTTGGAGCCTTCGGCTTCTTTGGAGAAGTCTTCGCCATCCAGCGCTATCAACGCAAAGGCTATATTATCTATGGCAGCTTCTTTATATGTGTTCACATAAACAGGATCCGTGATCTTTCCGGATTCAATGCTGGTAAGCAACTCAACGTTATCTTTCATGCTACGGACATATGAATCATAGCTTGCCAGATTCAGCCCGACAAACCCTCTCTGATAAAGAGCGTGGTAGTAATAAGGACTATCCTTGCGCTGAATGATAGTGTCGAAGCACTGATTAGCTCTGGCATAATAATCCCTGGCAAGATTGCTGTCGTCGCCGCCGATCAGGAAATACATGTTTCCAAGGTGATAGATCGCCTCATCCCGAAGAGCTGAATCGGGATAATTGTCCCTGATCTCTTCGAATGAACTGATTGGAACGCGCAAAGTCGCAGGTGAGAATTTCGCCCCAGTTGCCTGGGTGCTGGCTGTCGTCGCTCTGTTGTTATTGACCTGTTCCTTTGCCGCGACCATTGTGATAAAGCCACGGTTGTAAAGGACGCTTTCTCTCAGGGCATGATCAGGATCGATATCAAGGACCTTGTCGAAATAGGCAAGAGCCTGAGTTTTGCTTGTCGAATTCAGGTCATACTCGATCTCACCCATATTATAGTAGAGATCCGCGTTGCTGACCAGGAAACCACCTGTGGAGATTTCAAATCCCTGGAAGTTCGGATAATCAGCGTTGAACTTTGAGGCTTTTGCAAGATAAGCTCTTTCTCTATCATCTATAGCAGCCCGCTTAGCTTCACGGGCGCTTTTATTTGCGTTATCGATCGGTATCGCCTTAAATTCAGCGTACATGTTCCTGATATAGCGGAACTCTGCCTGAAGTTCAAGATACTCGCGCTGAGCGTCAAACCTTGTCTGATCGATCACAAGCTGGGAAACTGACTGATCAGGCGGGATGGGCATTCTATCGACATCGAAAGTAGCTTTTTCAAGGATCGCGATCTCGTATTCGTTGATTATATCTTCGTTCTCATACCCAAGTTTTACTCGGAGGTTATTCAAGTATTCGGAAACTGCGGCCTCATAAATGGGTTTAACATCGTCAGAAACCATATTCAAGTAGTTCTCGTATTCTTCCCAATACTTAAGAGCCGCGTCTTCATAATCCCTCTTGAGAACAAGGAGTTTTGCCTTTTCCTCTTCCGGGACTTTTACATAGTTTTCTTTGTCGTCTATGATAGCAGCGGCAGTATCGCTATATTGTTTAAATGTGTAGGTCTGGGCTGCAGCATAAAAAAGCCTGAGTAATTCAGCATCGCGGTATTTGGTGTAGTCCTGACCTTGTTTTCCGTACTTCTGCCAGTTATCAAGGGTATCCACGGTTGCGATGTAGTTATCGACCCGCTTAGTTTCCTTTGTTAACAGCTCGGCGATACGTGGCCTGATTATGTCCGTACGGATCTTGATCTGAGCTTGATTGTTACTGTAACCATTCAGATAGTCGTCAATATTCTGGATGAGGGTTCTGATAATCTCATCTTCAGTGCCACGGATTTTATCAACATCATCGCTGAAAGTGACACCCTGCATTTGGCTGATCTCTTCATATAAAGCATCGAGGTCAGATCTGATCCCCACTAATTTGCCCTTGAGAGCGGTTCCTTTCTCGGTAGTGGGATTATTATAAAAATCATCGTCTTGCAGAGCCATGAGTCTGTCGTAGATCGCCTTTTTACGTGGGACGATCTTGTCTTCGACTGCGGTGCGGGTCGCACCGTACTTAATCATCAGATCGTTAACTGCGGCTATATTGCCTTCAGAAGCCTTTTGGTCAACCTGGATGAGATAATAACCAGGTGAGCTCTCACCTATTTTCTGTTTGAAAGCCTTAAGTAACAGCTGGTTTGTGGCAACCCTGTCCACACCGGTTCCCTGACCCTTTTCGATCATGTACTGGAGCTCGGCCATGATCGGCTGATCGGCTACGATCCCGGTATCTTTAATCAGCTTGTCATAATATGCGTATAGCTCACTATCACTGATTTCGTAAGCTCTCAGATGCCCCTTCAGATAGTCGGCTTCGCTCTTGGAAAATGGTCTTACCCGGGGGTCGAGAGTTAGTTGCTTATCTAATATTATGATATAAGCGGAGGCACTCTCTCGCGCTTTGGCAGGATCTTCGCCATAGACGGTTGAAATATTGACAATGCCCTTTATTGTTTGCTCTCTCTCATCCCTGACTAACCTCTGAAGGTCAGCCTCGGTTTTAACCTGTCCTACTTGCGCATATACCCCGAAGATCATCAACAGAGCAGAAACGACGAGTAAATACACTCTCAATTTTTTTTTCATAACCCAGCTCACTTATAGTTTTACCATTAAGTATATTAATGGTTCAGGATGCAGATGGCTGCATCCTGAACCGGATCATTGTCATAGGAAGTATGATTTCACTAATACGGCACTCTATAACATGTTTTGTCAGGGAGTTTTTCTGGCTTTCAGTTCTTTGATCCAGTCACGAAGTTTCTGGAGTTCATCGTCAGCCTTCTCTCGCTCAGCTCTCAAGCGAACCAGATCGCCCACGAGAACCTGCATTTCAGGGGATAAAACTTGGATACCTGTGGACACTGTGGTGCCATCCTGGCCAACAACAGCGACCTGGCCAGTTCCATCGGTCGTTGTGGTCGTTCCGTCAGTGGTCACTGTGCCATCCGTGGTGACTGTGCCGTCAGTTGTCACGGTTCCGTCTGTAACAACGGTAGTATCTGCTACGTTGATGGGGTTGAGGTCATCGTTGGTAGCGTATTCGAAGATGTCCGGACGGCGTTTATCTTTCGCGTAACGGTCAAACAGATAGGATACGCCAAAAGCAAGACGGAAGTCTTTCTGGTAAGCATGGCCAGAATCCCCTGATCCCTTGAAAAGGTTTTCCAATGCTTGATATCCGACTTTGAATGAAAAATCTTTGTACGTGTACTTTCCACCAATATTGAAATCCTGACCATCGAATTCACCCAAGAGTGAAAGATTGTCGAGAGGAGAGACTTCCACGGAAGTAAACATACCGCTGAATATCCTGGAGCGGGGGACCTGTCCGACGAAACGGTTCATGCCGCCACCCAGATTGAACATGGTGTGAACCCCGCCTATCACGACCTGCTTCGAGGCTACTAAGTACGGTGAATATGCTTCGTAGTCTCTGGCATCAGGGTTAGTAGAAGTGTCGGGGTCATTGGGGTCTTCATAATAGTGATCAGGCACTCTGGAGAAAATGTTCTCCAACCCAACAGATATCTGGGGTACCTTTAGCGTTTCCTTGATTATCTTCAGTTTCAGATTGGCAAAATAAACATCTTCAACCGGTGATGCAAAAACACCAAGCTCGATCCTATCAAGGATTCCGACGCTCATCATGCCGTATGGGACATTCTCAAAATCCCAATTGTTGCGTTTGCCTTCCCTCATATAATACACAAATTGAATCTCTGCTGCTTTGTTCGGCAGAATGTAAGCATCCGGAGTACGCAGCATTCCCATAGTCTGGAATGGCGCAGCGTCAGCAATGCTAAGTACTGCTACCAGAACGATTACACTAAGTAATAATTTTTTCATACTTCCCTCCACCTTTCGGTGTTGTTATTATCGTGTCTCACAAATATCATTGACTTTTTTTTCGTCAAGTTTTTTCTTGGTCTATGAACAGAGCGACACCAAATGATCTCTTTCTCAATGGCGAGCGTCTCGCCGCCGAATTTTTGGAAAGAAACGGCTACCTGATTCTCGAGAGAAACTACCGCAAAAGATGCGGTGAGATCGATATAATTGCGTCCAGGGACGGGTATATAATCTTCGTCGAGGTTAAGACCAGATCGCATCACTCTATGTCCGATGTTTTAGCCAATATCTCGTATACCAAGCGTAAACGTATAACCAATACTGCCATACTATATCTTAACCAGAACCCTGAATCTGGCAACCTTATTGTTCGTTTTGATGTCATAATCGTCTTCTACTACTCCGGGGACGATACCTATTCTATAAAACATCTTTCTGACGCCTTTCTTCCGGTTGTTGAAGCTTAGTTGCTAAGCTTACCGGTATCGAAGTCTTCACCTAAATAATACTGCCACTTAGGATTGGAAACCTCCATCTCGTCTCCGCTGACATAGAGAAGTTTCGCGTTACCATTCATCTGGATGTCCACAAAAAGATACACCGCATTGATGTTACTACGATATTTCCATATCTGATAATCCTTTCTGACAAAACGTGTTTCGTCCGAACTCTCATCTTTTTCTACATCGTCCGGAGCGCCGTTACGGATGTAGATCCTACCCATATCAGTGGTCCATCCGTTATTAAAATGGCTAAAGTTCTTGTTCGCATAGTCAACCCGCTCTCCGATCTCTTTGATCATTGCCGCCGAAGATTTGTTGTATCTACCTCCAAGCTGATCCCAGAAACTACTGATATATCTGCGTTTCGTGCTTTGAGAGAGAGACTTCCAGTCGCTGGGGAGTCGGCTTCCGCCGAAGTATTTCATCAGATTGTATTCGTCATCCGGATCAGCAAAAAGGAACCTGCCATTATCCGGAGCTTCCATCACAAAGAACTCGAATTCTCTTTGTTCCGTTTTCTCCCCAGCCTGAACGCTCAGGAATCCCAAGTATTTCCCGGGGTTCAATTCCGCGATCGGGATCTTCAGGTTCAGTGCCTGTACGTCTTTCTGCAAAGCGAGATCCTGCGACAATTCAAAAACCAGCGAATCAGCCTGTTCTATCGTGAGATTAAGGAAATACGAATCCTGGCGAGTTGCCGGAGTGGAATAAAGTTCAGCATATAAATGCACATAGTCCGTTTCTTCTTTGGCAAAGAACAAAGACGGTTCCGCGCGGTATAACATATTACCCCGTTTGAACATACTCAGATAAGCCGTGCTATCCGGAACTACTTCCGAGCATAGCTCGATATCGCTGATCGCGGTATCTTGGGTGAAAGCAGATATATCAGTTTGCCATGTATATTCTCTTAATGAGTTCTTGTCCAGCACTTTAAGCTTTAGCTGATAGGTTCCTTCGTCAAGAACATAACTCAACCGGTTTAGGTATTTTTTATACTGCGAAGTGGCATCGAACTTGTTGGAAATACCTATGTTATCAACGAAGTCCCGGCTATAGATCAGGCTGTCAGCCTTGCTTATGTTGACGGATATCAACAGCTCGGCAAAAAAACCTCCATTTTGGGCAAGGAAGACCATGTTCCGATAAGGTAGCTGATAATCAATATGAACGACTGTTTTCTGTTCCGCTGCCATATATCTGTGAAGGTCGATATAAATGCCCAATGGTTCCGCGGCAAACACACCTGCCCATAAAGTAGCAAAAACTACCAGAAACATGTACCTGTTAATATTCCTCATCTTTGTTCCTCAATTGATATTGGCCGAATCCTCCGACATCCGCGAAGATGAACTCCAGATTCCTCGAATAGTAATGCCAGATAATGTAGGGATAGGCATTAAGGGGAAGATTCTCCGAACTGATCTCATCCGGATCGCCATACTTAATATATATTCTACCTCGGTCAGAGACCCATCCTTTAAGCTTTTTATGCAGAGAGTATCTTTCATCGGCGATCAGTACCCTTTGATAGAATTGCTCACGTGCTTCATTACGAAGTGTCCCCGGAGAGGGGTCGTGGAGTGTCCAGTACTGCTCGATAGCCTCAGAATACTTATCAGAAGGTACTTTTCTTAAAACCTGCCATTCCGCTTGAGTCGCGATATAGCGAATCTGAGCAAGCTGATCCTTCTGAGAATAACGCAGTCCGTAACTAAACCAAGGACTGAATAGAAAAGGATCCAGGTGATAGAAGATGTTTATCTCATGAAAGATGAGCTTCAGGGGTTTATCCGCCAGTTCAGTAATGTATGGAATCAGATCGATCTCCAGATTTCGCTCAGGATTCAGCGTCGCTCTCTTTTCTTCTCCGATAAGCAGGCTGACGCTATCAACCACCGAACTGAATCTCTGCGTTATTTTACAAAAAGACAGATCAGCCGGTAGTCTTTTTAAGCTTGAGGGAATAAACTCAACCCCGTCTTTGCCGGCGATCACGTATGCCATCCCCAATCCGGTTGGATTTTCTCCGATCTTCGCCTGCTTTTTGATCGTTTGTTTTCCACCCATGAGAGTATTCCTGATGCTGATGGAAAAAGTATAGGTTCCGGCAGGCAGTTTCGCCGAAAATCTGACCGGTATACCTGAGTCATTCAGCCAATCACGCTTGGGGATGACCAATTGATTATTATACAGAGTTCGCGATTTGATCCCTTTTCCCTTGACCTCGACGTAGACCTGATAATGAGAATCACTGCCATCCGCGCGGAAGACCAGCTGATTATAGGGCACCAGCAGCCAAAAATCCACCCCGTCGTGATAGGTCTCAAAAACCATATCCTGCGCGATGAGAGCGCTTAAACCTATCAGCAGCATCAGGAGAACAATACTAAGAGTTTTTACCAATCGTATTCCCCACTTTTACAGTGAATTCCAGCTTCTCACTTTCCAGCCAGCCCAGGAACGTGTTCCCCGGAAAGTATGACGCCGGCGATTCGAGCGTATATGAATCCCTGTCTTCCAACAGAACGGTAGTGACCAGCTTGAATCCTCCCGGATTCGAGCAGAAAAGCTTATCCACGTTCTTGACGAAGCCCGCGTCGATCTTCCCCAAGTTTATCTTCAGTCGTATCTCACCGAAAAAACTCCCGTTCAGCTCATCAAGGGTCACGATAAGATTCGGCATGATGCGCAGCATCCCGTCATCGTTGTTATTGTACTGACTCTTAGTGCCCATGACGAAATAGATGCAACCGACGGACATCTTGGCGAAGTACTTCGCGTAGTCCTTATTAAACAGAGGAAGCTCAAATTTACCTGTCATGTCCTCCATTTCGATAAAGGCAATGGGATTCCCCTTATTATCTTTCTTCTTGGTGATCCCGGAAACGATACCCGCCAGGATCAGGTCTTCCCCATTCCGGATACGTGTTCCCGTGGCGGAGCAATTGGTCAGATACTTGATAAGATGCGTATGTTCATTCAGGGGATGCCCGCTGAGATAAAAACCGAGGACTTCCTTTTCCTTCTCGAGCTGATGCAGATAGGTCCACTCCTCGCCAACCGGAAGAAGAGGGAAATACTCATCCGATCCCTCATCCTCGGCAATGATATCAAAGAGAGAAGTCTGTCCTTTTTTACGGTCTCGTTGTTCCCCGCTGCTGAAGATCAGAGCTTGTTCGATCACTGCCCATTTCTGCGCTCTTGTTCCTTCCAGATCATCCATAGCACCGGATGCGATCAAGCTCTCCAGAACGGTTTTATTGACCGCAGAACTATCCAGCCTGGAACAGAAATGGAATATACTGCTATAGCTGCCGTTCGCCTCTCTGTCTTCAATAATGGCGCGCATCGCGGCTTCTCCGAGGTTCTTTATCGCCCTCAGACCAAACCGTACTTCCTTGCCATGTACGGAAAACTCAGCCTCGCTGCGGTTAATATTGGGAGGTTGTATCCTGATCCCCATGCTCTTGCACACGTCGATCAACCCGGGAACGTCAGCGGGGACGTCCTCCAGCGAGAGAAGCGCCGCCATGAATTCCACCGGATAATGGGCTTTTAGCCAGGCAGTCTGATAGGCAACCAGTGCATAACACGTCGCGTGGCTTTTATTAAAGGCATATTCAGCGAAGGCGAGCCAATCCTGCCAGATCTTCTTATATACGGCTTCCTGAACGCCCTTGCCTTGGGCTCCCTGATAGAACTTCAGTTCGAATTTATTCATCGTTTCGAGTTGTTTCTTACCCATGGCTTTTCGCAGAGTGTCTGCCTCAGCACCGGAAAACCCACCCATCTCTCTGGATATCTGCATGACCTGTTCCTGATATACCGTCACGCCATAGGTCTCACGCAGGGAGTTCTCCACCAGGGGATGCTCATAACGAACTTTTTCCCTGCCATGCTTACGGGCAATATAGGTGTCGATGAAGCGCATTGGTCCCGGACGGAAGAGCGCCACCATCGCGATCAGATCCTCGAACATGTTTGGTTTCAGGTCCATCAAATACTTGGTCATCCCGTCTGACTCAAACTGGAACACTCCCTTGGTCTCGCCTTTGCTGAGAAGCTGGAAGACTTTTTTATCATCCAGAGGGATGTTCTCGATCTCGATCTCGATCTGATGCGATTGCTTCACCAGTCCGACCGCTTTCTTGATCAGGGTCAGGGTCTTCAGCCCGAGAATATCCATCTTGAGCAATTTCAGATCATCGAGCCACTTGCCTTCGTATTGCACCAGAATGGCGTTCTCACTACCCTTTTGGGTCGTGCTAGCCAGAGGAACGTAATCCGTCAGATCTCCGGGGGCAATGACCACACCCGCTGGATGTATTCCAGTTTGGCGGATCAAACCTTCAAGCGTGATCGAATACTTATAGATGCTCTGATATAGCTCGTTCCCGTCGATCGCCTCAGAGAATTCCTTGACCGTCCGGTATGCCTCTTCCAGGCTTTTTACGTTAAAGGGTATCAGCTTTGTCAGGTTATTGGCTTCGACTGCCGGTACGCTGAGAACTCTGGCGACGTCCTTGATCGCCGATTTTGCCCCCAGAGTTCCATAGGTTATGATCTGGGTGACATTCTCACGCCGGTATTTCTGAACTATATAGTCAATGACCTTACCACGTCCCTGAGCGCAGAAATCGATATCGATATCCGGCATCCCGATACGTTCAGGATTCAGAAAACGTTCAAAGAAGAGCTTGTACTTGATCGGGTCGATACGGGTTATATCCAATAGATACGAAACGATGCTCCCCGCCGCGGATCCTCTTCCAGGTCCGACAGGAACATCCTGGAGCCTGGCATTGTCGATAATGTCCTTGACCACGAGGAAGTATCCGTTGAAACCCATCCTGTCGATAACACTGAGTTCAAATTCTATCCGCTCCCGTATCGTATCCGTCACTTCGCCGTACTTGATCTTGGCCTGTTCAAAGCAAAGCGCCCGGAGATAATCTCCCATCCCCTGATATTCAGGAGGCGTTTCCACCTCCGGCAGGAGGAAGCTGTCATACCTCAGTTCCAGATCGATCAGCTCAGCGATCTTCAGAGTGTTCTCGTAAGCTTCAGGAGCCTCAGGAAACAAACGGCTCATCTCCTCCGGAGTCTTAAAATAAAGCTGCGTTGTCTGATATCTCATTCTGGCGGGGTCATTGAGCAGCTTACCGGTCTGGATGCAGAGCAGAATGTCATGCGCTTCCGAATCTGCTTGTTTCAGGTAGTGGCAATCATTGGTCAGAACCATGGGAGTGTTCGTTTCCCTGGCAAGCTCAATTAAAAGGGGCATAACGCTCTTTTCCGGGGCTAAACCATGATCCTGGATCTCGATATAGTATCTCTCGCCAAATACCTCCCGAAACCAGTTTATCGTTTCCAGAGCCTGCTTGCGCCGTTCATTCAGCAGTAAGGAAGGAACTTCGCCTTTGATGCAGGCAGAGAGACAGATCAAGCCGTCACTGTGCTGTTTGAGCAGTGCCTTGGATATCCTGGGCTTATAATAGAATCCCTTGATGAAAGACTGGCTTGAGAGCTTCATCAGATTCTTGTATCCCGTCTCATTCATCGCCAGCAGGATCAGGTGATAGCGGGTCTCATTTTTCGATTCTTCCCGATCAAGATCTCCGTTGATTATATAAGCTTCGATCCCGATGATCGGTTTGATCCCGGCTTTCTTTGCAGTCCGGTAAAAGTCTATCGCCCCGTACATGTTGCCATGATCGGTCATGGCGACCGCCGGCATGCCGTATTCGACGGCAAGGCTGATCATCCTGTCCGCCCGGCAAGCTCCGTCCAAAAGACTGTATTGTGTATGATTATGCAGATGCACAAATGACATTAATAAACTCCAGCTATCTCTTGAGAATGAGGTTTTACGCTTCGCTTAATCTGTCAAGAATTGTATCGATTTTTTCGCCTAGCCTATTCGAAACCAGAGGGGTAATTCTCCGGGTACATATGTATAATCGTGCCTAACCGTATAGCATTGGGCGTGGGGATATGAATTCCGGAACGAAGTAAAGTGATTGGATTTGCTACTGCCATACTTTACTTCATAGGCAGATATATCATCACCTGATTTTAGAACAAAATCCACTTCGTTACCCTGATTTGTTTTCCAATAGTGGATTTTTGTGCTGATGTCATTATCCCTCATCAAGCTGAGATAAAATGCATTTTCTACCAGTTCACCTTTGTCGCCTCTGATGCTCAAAGCTCTGAAATCACTTACGAGCATGTTTCTGATACCGGTATCGGTCAGGTACACTTTGGGCATTTTACGGAGTTCTTTTTCCAATTTTGAATAGAAAGGACTGATAGTGCTGATGATGAACGATTCTTCCAGTGCCAGCATATACTTTTGGACAGATTCACGGTGTAACCCCACGTTGCGGCTGATCTCACTGATACTGATTTCTTTACCGATACTAGAGGCAAGGATTCTGATTAATCTATTGAATTCCTGTAGCTTTTCAATTCGCAGAATATGTTTGATATCCTTTATAACGTATGCAGTTACAATATCATTCAATAACTCGATTTTCCGATCTTGCCCCTTTTGGAGCACTACTTCCGGGTATCCGCCATAAATGACATATTCATCCATCAAGCTTTCCATTTTGGCAATCATACTCAAGAGTGGGTTCTTGCCTGGAAGTAGCTCAACGCCAAGCTGAGAGGCGATCTTAGCTTCGTTCTTGAAGCGGCAGAATTCACTAAAACTAAGGGGATGAAGAATCATGATCTCTTTGCGTCCGGCTAGCGATTCCTTGAACTGATGTTTGATCATCAGGGAAGATGACCCCGTCATGATCAACTTGAATTCCTCCGCATGATGATCAACCAATATCTTAACAGTCTTCGAGAAGTCACTCAAATACTGGATTTCATCTAAAAAGATGAAGGTCTTGCCAGTGTTTAGCTTACGGTCGAACCTGAGCTTGGCTAACAAGCTCTCCAGATCAGATGAAAACAGATCCAGATTGGCAGGAATCTCCATATCGTAGTATAGCGAGTTCTCTGCTCCGGCGTATCCCATTAAGCGCTTTAACAGTGTTGTCTTACCTACTTGTCTGGCACCAAGGATAAAAAGGGCTTTGTGGCTCTCAATTCGGGATTTGATTTCTATCTCGATTTCTCTTTCTATGTAATTCATCTCCACCTCTGGTTCTATATAATGAAATACCGAGAATCTGTCAAGACTATTTTATGGTGGTAACCGACAAATAGCCCCCTCTATTTTACGGTAGCTATGTAAAAATAGTACGATATTGAGCTAAGTGGTTTTGCTTAGCTTCAAGGCCTGGGGTTGAATCCACTCCTGAGCAGCTTGCCCGCCGGATACAAAGCAAAGATTATCTTCCAAAAGCATGAAAAGCTAACCGAGGAGAGATAAATACTCCATCGATTCCTATGAATGAATCCCAAACGAGCTATTGAACTGATTCGGATGATTGGTTTTTTATACTTAGCCTCAGATATTACTGATTCCCTTAATTAAAATCTAACATTAGGAACGCTTTATGCATCTCCCACTCTGGTAATATGTAATGCCCAAAATAACTCAGGTTTTACCTTGGAGGTAAAATGAAAAACGTTGTTTTGTCACTTGTCTTGTTTTTACTTACCGGCTTACTAACCGCTCAGATCCTCTGGCAGGATGAAGTGATTCTCCGCAAAGACTATCTTCTGGACTGGGACAATTCCTCTGCTGCAACCCCTGATGGAGGGAGGCTCGTCACCTTTTATGAGGGTGGAGAAGGACAGCGGGGCGTCTGGCTGCAAAAGCTCACTCAAACCGGAGAGCTAGCTTGGGAACATCCACTCTTAGTTTATTCCAGCACTGTGACGCTAAGCTCCCTCGCGATCGTACCTTCCTCTGATGGCAATTACTTTATTCGCTGGATCGAGGTTGGAGTCCAAGTCACCAAGGTCGATCCCCAAGGTCAGCCACTCTGGGACGACGCGGTTCTGGATGTTTTCACCGGCCCCATGTATGGAGTTGCCACCCTTCCGGATAACACCGGAGGTATCTATACTCTTTGGGGAAAGACTGTCACCGGATTCTCATCCAACATCTGGTGTCAGCACATATCCTCATCCGGGCAAATGCTAATCCCGGAAGGTGGGATCGAACTGACCAACGACGTCGCTCAGGAAGACGTGAGTTCAGTCCATCTGACGTCGGATGGCGGAGTTTTCCTCAGCTACGCGATCACGACCAGTAATAGCCACAACTATCGGTTTCTCCGTCTTACTCCTGATTACCAGATCGCCTGGAGGATCCAGATCACTCCCGATCTGAACGATCATAGTTATTGGGTTCGGAGTATTCTTTCACCCGATGCCACAAACTTTACGATAATCTGGACGCAATCTCAAAATGGGCAGTCGCTCTCGCAAATGCAGAGGATCAGCTGGAACGGTGAGCTCCTCTTTGATCCCGCGATCCTGATCACCACCGGTACATCTTCTATATATTCTTCTGCACTTCTCACCAGTGACAACAACATCATCATGAGCATCCACAATGGTACCAACGCCTATCCGATCAACAATGTGATCCAAAAGTATACCATGATGGGCGAGCCCCTCTGGGGGAACGGCACCCCGGTTCCCGATAGCGTGATCTCCATGTCCGCTCTGAAGGCTGATACCACCGGTGGCGCGTATTTTGGCTTTATCTATTTGATCAACGGCACCAATTCTTACCAGGGCACCATGCTTCAGCATTACGATGCAGGTGGTCAGGCTCTCATCCCGGGAGCAGGACGGATCCTGGTTCCCTCCCTGACTTACGATACTGCCGGTTCGATCTCCATGACGGTCACTGACAAGGTCACATGTATTTGGCTCGACAAGCGAGAGGAGAAGTACGGACTTTACTACCAGATCCGTGACCTGAACGGAGATCCTCTCACCGGGTATCTTATGCCACTTCGGGAAGTACTCGGTGGGAAACCAAACCTCGAGGGAACGATCGAACGCTCAAACGATATCCTTGCGTTCTGGCGCGACAGCAGATGGGATTCCGCCTCACAACCCACAGCGAAGCACTACTTTCAGATCGTAAACCCAGATGGTTCTCTGGATATGCCGGAGGACGGAGCGGTTCTCCTGGACGACGTTCCTGGGATCAGTTCCAAGATCTTACCTCTCTACCTGGAAAACGGCAACACGCTGTTCTTCTTCATCGATGATTCAGGTAGCTATGGACTGATACGGGCACAAGCCATCGATCCCCAGGGAAACGTACTCTGGGGACCCAACGGCATGGTGATCATGGATCCGCTTTTTGACACTGATGTCTCAAACCTGATGGTCTATTCCGAGGGTAACGACGTATATCTCTCCTGGTCAATGTTTTCTCCCGATGTCGCAATACGTACTTATATTCAGAAAGTGGTCGATGGTGTGCCGCAGTGGGGGCCGACCGGCATGATGATCAGTTCGAACGATCCGGGAGAATCACTATCCGAGACTCCGCTTTGTTTCAAGGATGGTTTTATCTGCCTCAGGGTCACGACTTATTCTCCCCTCCAGAAAAAGCTCTGGCTGAACCATCTCTCCCCAGATGGCACCCCGTCTCCGGGCTGGACTGATGGTATCATTGTGGACGAAGTTCTCGCCTCCAACAGCGGAAGCTATCAAGCTGTCAGCTCCGTCAATCAGGGAGTGATCCTCATCGCCTACGGCTATCATCTAGGAGAGGCGGATAATCACTTCTATTATTCAGCGATCGATTCGCAAGCCAACGTCCTGATCTCCCACTCAGAACTGGTCAATCAGGATCTCGATCAATCCACCCTTTCTTTTGACACCCGGAATGGATTCGTCTATTGTCTCAAACTGGTCAATTGGTACGACTACTATCTGGGCTATGCCTACAACCGGATCGGACAGACAGGCGGGCAGTTATGGGGATTCACCACACCCCAAGTTGTAAGCGAACATGAATCTTTGTCCTATACCCCTTCGATCATCGGCCTTCAAAACGGAGCCTGCGCCATCTATTGGTGGACTGGTTCTGCTGCGTATTGCGGTTATGCCGCTCCAGATGGATCTTACCTCCCTCTCTTCGGTGATCAGCCGATCTTCACGAAATGCAAGATCGCCCCGATCGGTAACCTTCTGAACAATGAGCTCTATCTGACCTGGGGAGATTATAAGACAGCGTACTTCAGCTATTATGGAACGGAGATCAGGATGCAGAAACTGGCAAATACGACAGTGGCTCTGGATGATCCTCTGGTTCAGCATCCGGTTGTGAACCTCTCCTGCTATCCCAACCCCTTCAATCCTGAGACGACTATTAGCTTTAGCCTCCCTTCATCCGGGAAGGTACGGCTGGATGTCTATAACCTGCGAGGACAACTGGTGCGTTCTCTGATAGACACTAGACTGGAAACCGGAACCCATTCTGTTATCTGGAATGGTAAGGACTACTCAGGCAGAGACTCCGCTACCGGAGTTTATATCTTTAAACTCCATACCGCTCAGGGTAATACTGTCAGGAAGGCCATGCTGCTGAAATAGTCTCTGAAAGAACTATAACATACTGAAAGGGCTGCCGATATCTGATCAGCAGAGGCGGCTTTAGACGCCTGTTCAAGAGGCATCCGCCCTCTGTGGCAAACAGTATTTGCCACCCCAATACTGCTACCCTCATCACTGATCCATCTGAACTACACCACAGACCCTTTTGTAGCATGGCTTCAGCCCACTTTACAGCCCACTTATTTTTTCTCAATTTTTCCTCGAAAACCCCTGCTACACATCTTTAGTCTTTCACTTGTCTTTCCCT
>DAOPZE010000032.1:0-21657 GCA_035353255.1 Candidatus Cloacimonadota bacterium | reverse complement strand
GGAGTGCGTTTTGCGCATACAACGACGGCTCTTTTCACGAGACCTCCAGTATATTTTATTGTTATTTCCGGCAAGTTTGAAATGAGTGCTTTTTTCGTCAACCCCTATTTGGCACTTTTTCCCCTTATTTTGGACACCGCTGTATCTCCTTTTACCTGAACGAGATCAGAGCCAATGCTGATCGAACTCCACCTGAATCATTCCCATATCTGATACGGATATCATACGGTGAGCGTACGGGAGGCGTACGGCTAGCGTACGGTGGGGCAGAAGGAAAGTGTAAAGCGAAACCAGTGAGCGGGGTAAGTGCCCGCTTGGTCTATTGCTGGACGGCGATGTAGAGTGCTGTCGCGAGCTTTACCAGATTGTCGTCGGTGGTATGCAGCCTGTCTGAAAGAACCTGGGCGATATTCATGGTAATAATATACGCCACTTTGACATCTCTATGGGCAAGTTGGTCAAAATCATGCTTTGCCAGGGCATAGAGAGTGCAGTCAGTCTGGGCGATGACATTGGCGGTTCTAGGCGCGTGTCCGAGGATGCCGTTCTCTCCGAAAGTAGGAAGCATATCAGCGCTCAGGGAGGCGATCACTTTCTCTCCGACGCCAGCGTTGTCTATGCCTTTGACCAGTTCTTTGGTGACCCGGACGTTGCCCTCGATGAGCAGATAAAAGGTGTCACCCACGGTATCGTCCCGCAGGATATAGTCGCCCTTCTTGAACACGCAGGGTTTGAGGATCTCGCAGATCAATTCCAGTTGTTTTTCGTCAAGCCCGGCAAAGATGCGAACTTTCTCCAGAGTCTTCGTGCAGATCGTCATAATTCCCTGCCCATCACGATCGCCTGATCGCTGTCCTGAATGATCGTCTCACGGGGAGGATTCCAGCGGATGTTAGCGCGGTCTTCGCTGTACTGGCGGCGGGATTTTGCCAGGGTGCTCTTGATGAACTGGTCGATGGCAGAGGCGTTGTCCGAAAAGATGGAATCCATCTCCAGTTCAGGTTCTTTGGTCATTAACCCGATAAGAAGCTGGCCATAGTCGTCATAGATGTGGTCGAATAGCTCGCTGTAGGTCTTGCCTATAAGTTCCGGTGGAACTGGCAATGAATGTATATGACCTTCCGGAGAGCGGAGTAACTGGCTGAAGATCGAGAGGCTGCGAAAGTCCTCGAGGTTATTCGCCAGGAGATATCCTCCGAGATCGTCATAGATGATGATATTGGATATCCCGATGCGAAGCAGCAGGTTCTTGTTTTCGCGGTTGACGAGCTGAACCGTGATCTTGTCTTTGGAGATCATATAGTGGATCGTGTTAGCGATGATGATACTGCGGTCGTCCGCCACGTGCCTGTCCAGGTTTTGATCGGCGAGGATGATGACCTGGGAAGCGGTGTTCACGGAGGCTCGTTTCAAGATGTCTTCCTGTGTGGCTTCGCCCCGGACATACCTCAGTTCCAGCGAACTAAATTGGGTTTCCAGGGATTCAAAGAACTCAGAGCCTTGATTAGTAATGATCACGATCTCGAGGGACTTGAGTCCCTTTTCCACCAAGGCTTGCATGAGGGAGACCGCGGTGTTGTTCCAACCGCAGATCACGATATGATGATGAGTGTGTAGTTGTTTCAAACCTTTGTTACCTCTGATTTTGTCTTCCACGAAGAGTGATGCCACCAAGCCGGTAAAAACCGAAAGAAGGGTAAATCCCGCAAGGATCAGAATGATGCCTACGGTTCTGCCATAGGGCGTGACTGGGACTTTGTCTCCATAACCGACGGTCGCGATGGTGACGACAGCCCACCAAATGCCATCCCAGAAGCTGTTGATCGATAGCGAACTATGCGTTCCGGCTTCAAATAACCAGACGAGGTAGGAACTAAGCAGGATCAGGCAGAAGATAATAATTGTGACATAGACGAACCGCGCGACAAGTTTACGCGTTTCCGCGGTCAGGATTCCCGTGTGTCCGGACTTGCCGGATTGTCTGCGATGATGCCGACGGGGAAGGAGCTTCATTTTACAAAGGCGCCACGATCAGGTAGAGGATCATATTCATCAGACCGATAAGGAAATTGATCGCCAAAAAAGCCAGCAAGAGCGGTTTGTAAACGTACTTCTTGAAGTAGCCGTAGAAGAACTCCACGCTGAGCTTAAAATCATAGTCGTCGATCAGATGTTCGATCCGGAGTTGCTCGATCAGTCTGGGGACAAGCTTACGGAGTATGGTCGAAGCAAGGCTCTTTGCCAGATCGGATAGCTTAGCGTGGAGCTTATCCTTGATTCCGGCGGGGATATACTTCCATTCATCGATAAAGTTGGTCTTTTCCCAGACAGCGTCGTGAACCAGACGTTCCCATTTCGCGAGATAACCGTTGCGTTGGGCAAAATCTTCAGCCTGACGCAGATAGTCGTGCAAGATGTCCCTGGCTTTGCTGAATATCCAGTCTCGTTTCTGCACAAAAAAGCCAGGAGTCATAGGTATCCGCCATTTGAAGATGTACCGTGCTTTCTTGTTGAACAGCAAACACTTAAATATATACACAAGGGATACTCCCAGTGCGATATTCCAGAGAATGAACGTCAATGACTTGAGAAATAGGATCATCTAAAAACCTCCTCCTGCACCACCGCCACCTGAATGACCTCCTCCGAAGCCGCCAAAACCGCCGAAGCCGCCGAAACCACCGCCTCCGCTGCTTCTTCCGCTACCACCACCCCAGGAGCCACCGCCCCAAGAGCCACCTCCGCCGCGTCCACCGAAGACGGACATCCAGAGCAGCAATTCGAGAATTCTGCCCCGGGTCACGATCATGAGGATGATAAAGATAAATATCAGCGCACCTATGCCCCTGCCGCTTCGCTGGGCGGGCGAACTGCGCATACTGTATTCGGACATGCCTGTGAGCGTCACACCTTTCTCTTTGGCAATAAGATTGAGGATCATCAGGCTGCCTTGCATGAAGGCTTGATCCCACTGTTCAGCGCCTTTGGGAAGGAGACTTGCCATGGCTTGATAGGCATCACCGGCTTGAGTATCGGTCACATAGCCTTCGGAGCCATAGCCGACCTCGATCTTGATCTTACGCTCGGCGACACCCATCAGGATGAGGACGCCTTCGTCTTGTTTATTGCCTATCTTCCAGGCTTCCCAGAGCTTGACCGCGTAGTCTTTGTAGTCAATACCCTGCAGATCCGGGACGATAGCGATGGCAAATTCTACGTCTGTCTTCTCTTTGAGTTCGATCGCCCAGTCGTTGATCCGAGTCTTGGTCGAATCGGACAAGATGCCGGCGAAATCGTTGACAAAGCCCAAGGGCTTAGGGAAAACCGTGTCCTTCGCTAAGAGTGAGAAAGTTAAAACAAGGATCAGGATCGAAAACAACAGCGCAAGCAGGGAAGATCTTCCCGGAAACTTTGGTCGGGGAAGGAACCCATTCACTAGTTGTTGTCCGGGTACTCGATCCTTACACATCATTCAGAATGTGCCCCATCTTGTCTTTCTTTGTTTGCAGGTAAAATTGGTTCTCATCCGAAGGGACGATCTCGATCGGAACACGCTCCATGATCTCCAGACCATATCCCTGAAGTCCGATGATCTTCTTGGGATTGTTGGTCATGAGTCTGATCTTCTTCAAGCCAAGGTCTTTGAGTATCTGGGCACCGATACCATAATCCCTCAGGTCAGGCGCGAACCCCAGATCAAGGTTTGCTTCGACTGTGTCCATCCCGTTATCCTGGAGGTGATAAGCTTTTATCTTGTTGAGCAGACCTATGCCCCTGCCTTCCTGACGCATGTAGAGTATGACGCCTTTTCCGGCTTTGGAAATGATCTCGAATGAGCGTTTGAGTTGTTCGCCACAATCACAACGGATCGAGTGCAGGGCGTCTCCGGTGAGGCATTCCGAATGTACTCTCACCAGAATGGATTCATCCCTGCTGATCTCTCCCATGGTGAGGGCGATATGGTATTCGTCAGAAACTGTGCTGACGTAGGTCATGATCGAAAATTCACCGTATTGGGTGGGAAGCTTAGCTTTTGAGACCTGACGGACGAGTCTTTCCTTGTGCCGACGATAATAAATTAGATCCTCGATCGTGATAAGCCTAAGATCATGCTTTTCGGCAAAACTGATCAAGTCGTCGAGACGTGCCATTTCTCCGTCTTCACGGATTATCTCACATATCGCTCCGACAGGACTTAATCCTGCAAGTTTGGCGAGATCGACCGCTGCTTCAGTATGTCCGGCACGTTTTAGCACACCGCCTTTCTCCGCTCTGAGCGGGAAAATATGTCCGGGGCGCATGAATTGGTTAGGTTGGGCATTGCTGGCACAGAGGGCTTTGATCGTGAGAGCCCGTTCCACCGCGGAGATGCCTGTAGTGGTACCTTCGACGGCATCCACGGAGATCGTGAATTTGGTCCCGTGGCGATCAGTGTTATCTGTGGTCATCAGTGGAATATCCAGTTGGTTAAGTCTATCTTCTTCCATGGGAACGCATAGCAGTCCCTTTCCATGGGTGATCATAAAATTAACCTTGGCAGGCGTGACCATTTCCGCTGCCATGAGCAGGTCACCTTCGTTTTCGCGGTTTTCATCATCCACGACGATGATCATGCCGCCGTTGCGGATCGTTTCGATCGCTTGGTCTATAGTGCTAAAAATCTTATCCTTCATTATGTTACCAGTTTATGTTGTTTTCCAGTAGTGTCTCTATGCTTACAGGTATTTCGTCAATGCCAAAGTTTTTATCCAGCCAAGAAATAGTATAAGCGATATCATCCGGAAGAGGAGCTTGAATGTCAATATCTTTTCCACTCACCGGATGGGTGAATTCCAATCTCCAGGCGTGCAGCGCCTGTCGTAATAAATGAGTAGTCAGCAATTCCGTGACCTTGCGTTTCATGTTTTCGGGGACAACGTTGTGAACCTGGCGACGAGTGTTGTAGAGCAGATCGCCAAGGATCGGGATGTTCCGGTCGGCGAAATGGACACGGATCTGGTGCATCCTCCCAGTTTCGAGCTTGACCTTTACGATCGAGAAAAAGTGGTACAATCTGATTGTCTTATAATAGGTGAGAGCCCATTTTCCCTCATCGGCAACGCAATTCTTGCGGGGATTGGAGATACTCCTGGTGATGTATGTTTCGATCGCGTCTTCTGGAGGGTCAGGTACTCCGGTCGTGATCGCCAGATAGGTTTTCTTGATCTCACGCCGGGCAAACATCTCGCTGATCAGAGATTGGGCGATGTCGTTCTTGGCTATGATCATCAGTCCGGAAGTACCACGATCAAGGCGATGCACGATCCCGGGACGATTGATCTCTTTACCGCTGGAGAGGTTGTTGCCAAAATGATAGACGATTGCGTTAACCAGCGTATTATCGGGATTGCCAAATCCCGGGTGGACGATCATCCCGGCAGGTTTATTAATAACCGCGAGATCCTCATCCTCATAGAGAATATCCAGAGGGATGTTTTGGGGGATGATCTCGGTCGGTTCCGGCTCAGGCATGTTCAGGTCGATCTGGTCTCCATTGCTGAGCATATAGCTCTTTTTGACAGGAATGAGATTGACTAGAATGCGGTCGTCTGCGATAAGTTTCTCGATGAAGCTGCGGCTGTAGAGCTCCTGTATTCGCAGATCCACCAGATACTTATCTAGTCTCAGCTGGTCTTCACGGTCATAGACGACTTTAATCTTTTGGTTCATTGGGCCCGAAATCTAGAACAAAGACAGCTCCTGATGAGCTTCCTTTGCGGTTGCGTACAATAGAACCGTTGATGACCACGGCTTTGGTCGATCTGTCATCATGGACTGCGATTTCATAGAGGTTGTTACCATAGCGAAGAGCTTCGGCAAGAGTCGCGAACAGCTTGCTGTTGAACTCCTCCTGAAAGATCAATTCGTTGATGTTATTCATCTCGGTGATGGTCGGATAGCGTTCGCGGAACTTATCGTTACAATAGACAACGTCACCATTGATCGAAGTGATCAGGACGTTCTGTTTGATGATATTGATCAGTTGCAGGATCCTCTGATGGTGCTCAAAGATCTTCTCTGCTTTGACCTGGTCAAACCTGACGATGATCCCCAGCATCTTCTGCAGAGCCAGTATCACGTCTTGTATATCCTTGTCCTGATCATACATAGTGGAGTCGATGTCAATATAGTAGTTACCGTTTGTGATCTCTTCCACTACTGACTTTAACTCCTTGATCGCTCTGTGCATCCGGAAAGGGATATAGTTGTAGAGCACGATCATATACACAAAGATCAGGAAGACAAAGATGATGATAATGGATTGCATGTCCGTGATCAGATTCGTCAGCGCGGCTGTGCGATTCAGGGTGACCAGGAGGAGCAAAGATTCCAGCACGATGATCCCGAAGAGGATTATCAGCAGGATGTGGTATTTTTCTTTAAAGGAGCGTTTCATATTTCCCTCTTAATTGAGGTATCGTAGATAAGTTTGTCGATATTACCCTTGGTTCCGAGGAGTATAAGGACGTCTCCTTCTTCGAGGACATCGTTAGCGCCGGGCATATCGTTGAGACGTTTCTCGATAACGTTCTTGCCATCCTCTGTCACGGAAAGGTAGTTGTATTTGATCGCAACGATGTTGATCTTTCTCTGAGCCGGCAAGGCAAGCTCCTGCAGAGTCTTGCCCACGAACTCCTTGGGTGCGACCATCTCGATCACTATATGTCCTGAAGAGAGATTTACATACTCAAGTATGTTCTTGGAGATCAGCGTCTTGGCGAGTTGATTTCCGACCATCTCTTCAGGCAGGAGGATATGCTGGACGCCTATCAGTTCGAGAATTCTCCCATGAAGCTGGTTCTCGACCTTGGCGTAGATCATACCGACACCTATTTTTTTCAACAAGGCTGCGGTGAGGACGCACTCTTCAATATTGGAACCGATCCCGATGATCACTGCGTCCACTTCGTTCAAATTCTGCGATCTGAGAGCTACCTCATCTGTCGCGTCCATGCATACCGCTGTGGTGACCCTGCTGGCTATATCATCGATCAGATCTTGATTCTTGTCTATGGCGATAACGTCCATACCATTTCCAGCAAGGATGGTTGCCACCGTCCAGCCGAATCTTCCGATACCTATGACTGCGTATCGCGCCATACTATCTCCTTAGCCAATGGCTATTTTTTCTTCCGCGAATTCAACGTTGCCTTGCCTCTTGTAAAGCGATAAGGCGTAGATTATCGTGAGCGGACCTATGCGTCCGATATACATCAGTAATGTGATAAGGAGTTTTCCAAGTGCAGTCAGTTTTGCCGTGATACCCATGGATAATCCCACCGTTCCAAAGGCTGAGAAGGCTTCGAAAGCGATCTTATCCATGCTGAAAGGCTGTGTCATCAACAGGAAGAAGAGGATGAAGATCAGGATTCCACCCGCTAGAGTGATCAGACTTGTGGCTTCACGATAATTGGACAGCGAGATCTTGCGGTTAAACACTGTAAGGTTTCTCTTCCCGGTGAGCATTGAGATCAAGGATAGCATCAGCACGGCAAAGGTCGTCGTTTTTATTCCACCACCAGTTGATCCCGGAGACGCTCCCACGAACATCAGGATCAGTGAGACTAACACCGAAGCTGAACTCAGTCTGCCATTGTCGATGGTGTTGAATCCTGCCGTGCGGGTCGTGACCGATTGAAACCAGGATGCCAGAATCCTGCGTGAAAGCGTAAACCCCTTCATTGAAGCATAGTATTCCGCGATAAAATAGGCAATGAAGCCACCGACGATCAAGCCCGCAGTGGTCACCAATACTATCTTGCTGTGCAAGCTGAGTTGCTTCCCCTTCTCTTTACCGGTAAAGTAGTGGAACATGTCGATGATCACGGCAAATCCTATTCCACCCAGGATGATCAAAAAAGTTATTCCCATATTAATATTGACGTTGTCAACAAAGGGCATCAGGTTATCCGAATTGAGGGAAAAGCCGGCGTTGCAGAAAGCTGAAACCGAATGGAAAACAGCGAAGTAGAAAGCCCTTAACGGCTCGAGAACTTTGACGAAGCTGAAGTACAAAACTACCGCTCCGATTGCTTCAATGATCAGCGTCACAGCCATGATGTTCTTAAGCAGTTCAAACAGATTGAGTGTTGGAGATCCACCGACAACGGAATGCATGACGTTCTCCAGTTTCAGAGTCAGTCTTTGTCCCATGATCAGGGCGAACGCCGTTGAGATTGTCATTATCCCCAGACCACCTACTTGGATCAGGATCAGGATAACGATCTGTCCAAAGATGGAAAAGTACTTTGGCGTATCGACCACGATCAGTCCAGTTACGCAAGTTGCTGAAGTAGAGGTGAAGAGCGCGTCCACAAAGGAGGTCACTACCCCCTGATTTGATGCGGCTGGAAGCATCAGCAGGATAGTTCCCACCAGTATGACAGCCATGAAACTGATCATCAGGCTGACAGGAGGATTACTGGTCAGAAACCGGTATAGCCTTCCTTCAAAGGCTCTGAAGATCAGGAAGGTCAGAATAAAGTAGGTCTGACGTATGAGCAGGAAGAAGATCACGAACTTTGCCCGGTAGATAAAGAGCAAAGAGCCCATGATCAGGATCACCACGTCGAAGATCATGATCTTCTTCTGTCCCTCCAGGGAAGGCTGCATCAACCTGCTGAGGATCGTAAGCACAAGCAGCAGGATGTTAGCCAGCGCGGTCAGATTCTCCACTATCCTCACATTGGTGTAATAGGAGAAAATCGGCTCCAGGAAGAGCACGGCAAAACTCCAACCTGCAAGGATATAGGCAAAGAACTCAATCATCTTGAGTGCCTTGGCGTGGATAGTTCTACTCATTTAGTTCAGGCTTTTTTCAAAATCTCATTGATTGAGGCGGCGATGTCTTCGATGGATCCTTCAGCGCTGACGCGGCGGAGAATCCTACGTTGCTCGAAGAAATCGATAAGCCCATAGGTTTGGGCGAAGAACTCCTTAAAGCGTAGTGAGATAGCATCGGGTGTGTCGTCGGCTCTCTGTTCAAGCCGAGTACCACAGATATCGCAGATACCTTCTTTGAGCGGAGGAGCGCTGATCGTGTTGTATGTTGCCTTGCAGGAGGGGCAATTCCGCCTGGAGGTCATTCTCTTGAGCGCGTCTTCCTCGCTCAGATCGAGATAAATAACGTCGGTCACATGGTAATGTTCGACGAGATATTCGGCTTGAACGGCGGTACGGGGGAATCCATCAAATACGATTCCCAGCGCATCCGGACGGATCGATCCTGAGATCACCTCAAAGACCAGTTCATCAGACACCAATTCTCCGCGTTCTATAACGGCTTTGACCTTGTTCCCGAGCTCAGTTTTGCCCGCAGTGTGCATCCGGAAAAGGTCACCAATATTGACGTGTTGATAGTTCAACCGCTCAGCCAGCACCTTTGCCTGAGTTCCCTTTCCACTGCCTTGAATACCCAAAAATACTATAGCATTCATATACTTTTACCTCAGTTTGGTCAGTAAAATAGCCATCTTCATTATTGTCAAGGATTCTGTAATAATTTTCTCAGGCTGATTCTATCACGCAATAAGCGATAGCGTAAGCTTTTTCATGAGTGAGTGAGATATGGATATGGGTAAGGTTGCGTTCAGTAAGCAACGCTGACGTCTGTCCGTGAGTGACGATCTTGGGTTTTCCGCCGGCATCATTGACGACTTCGATGTCCTTCCAGTTAATATTGCCGTCCCATCCTGTTCCCAGAGCTTTCATGACCGATTCTTTGGCAGCAAAGCGAACCGCGTATGACTGATACTTACTGGTACGGGATTCACAATACTTGATCTCTCCCGGAGTGAAGATCTTCTCGGCAAATCTGTCATTGATATCCAACGATCGTTTGATCCTGGAAATCTCGATTATATCGGTACCGATTCCGTAGATCACTTTTTCTCCAGTTCCAAAAGATACTTCTTGAGTTCGAGCCCCCCTGCAAAACCACGAAGTTCACCTCCACTTCCGACCACCCGATGGCAAGGCAGAAGAATGGGTAGGGGATTGTTATGATTGGCGTTGCCAACCGCTCTGCAGGCGCGCGGATGTCCGATCTTCCCGGCGATTTCGGCATAACTGACTGTCTGTCCGTAAGGGATAGAGGCAAGAGCTCTCCAGCATTTCTGTTGGAACTCAGTTCCTTGCAAAGTGTATGGCAGATCAAAGACGCGCAGATCTCCCGAGAAATATCGGTCGAGCTGGTATTTGACCTCGATCTCAAGTGCTCCCTGTGGTTCGGTCTCGGTCGCCTCAGGCGAAAACTCGATACGGGTAATGAATTTCCCGTCATGATCGATCTTCAGGAACAGGTTTTCATATCGGTAGATCATCCAATCCTCCTTATGGCAGATTCTATGCCCGGTAGTGACAAAACTCTATGTATAGTAAATATTACAGCTAGCAAAAAAAGAAGCCCCTTTTCCTGATGGAACGGGGCTTCTAATCTGTGTCTTACGTTACGCGGTGAATCTCCTGCGTTCCTTGATCCTGCCTGCCTTACCTTTCGCGCTGCGAAGGTAGAAGAGTTTGGCGCGACGGACCTGTCCGTGACGGACGATCTCGAGTTTGTCAATGTTCGGTGAGTGGCTGGGGAAAATCCTCTCCACGCCGATACCATTGGAAACCTTGCGTACTGTGAAGGTCTTGGAAATTCCGGCACCGCGCTTTTGAATCACGATACCCTGGAAGATCTGAATACGTTCCTTGGCGCCTTCTTTTATTTTATAATGGACCTTGACCGTATCGCCTACGCGATAATCGGGAAAGTCGGTTCTGATTTGGTCTCTGCCAACTTGTTGCAGAATATCCATGGTTCCTCCCATCTATTTTTTCGGAAGAAATGCGGTCTAGTACGATCGCTACCGCGCTGCGAACTGAAAGATGCCTGTATGCTCCCGTTCCCTTGATGGGGGAGAGGATATAGTCAGCCTGTTCGTGGATCTCGTCGCAAAGACCATAGCCTGTACCAAATAAGAGCAGTACCGGTCTGGTTCCGCTTGCGGCAAGGCTCAGTTTCCCGTAGGTCATCTGCGCCGGGAGGATCCGCGCGGTCGTCGTAACTACTATGGGCCGCAGCCCTTCCTGACTTGTAATCAAATCTGTCACTGTCTCAATGCTATCCGCAGTTCGCACCAATGCAAGTGCGCGGCTACGGTCAGGATTGTACATCAGTCCTTCATTGGTCTTCCAGTGAAGGCAAATCTTCTCTATCAGAGTTTGTTGCTGAGAATCTGGGGTGATCAGATAATAGCCCCTGCAGTTATAACATGCTGCCAACCTGGCAATATCGTGGATATCGAGATTGGTCACCGAGGTCATGATCCGCTTTCCCAGTTTATTGAGAACGGGATAATGCACCAGCCCCAGGTAGAGCTTACTCATTTCTTCAATAGGTCCGGGCGTCTGCTGCGGGTGAGCATCTCAGCCTGTTCATTTGCCCAGGCGTTGATCCTCGCGTGATCTCCTTGTCTCAGTACTTCCGGGACAGGTATCTCCAAAAAGCTCTCAGGCCTGCTGTAGCAGGGGAAGCCTAGCTTGTTCGCCGTGAAAGAATCGCTCTCAGCGGAAGCTATATCGGAAAGTACTCCCGGGATCAAACGGGACACGCCGTCGATAAAGATCTTTGCCGCAAGCTCGCCTCCGGAGAGGACATAGTCGCCTAGTGAGATCTCATCGGATACGGCAAGATCACGTACACGCTGGTCGATATCTTTGTAGTGGCCACAAAGCAGGATCAATCTCTTCATTGTGGAATAGTGGCGGAGGATGTCCTGGGTCAGAACCCTTCCCTGAGGGCTGAAATAGATGACCGGTGCCGGACCTGAGTCCAGGCAGGAATCTATCGCCTCAAAAACTGGTTGGGCTTGCATGACCATTCCGGCAAAACCGCCATAAGGATAGTCATCGACCTTGTGGTGCTTATCCTTGCTGAATCTGCGGATATCTGTATAACGAAGCTTAAGAGCTTTCTGCTTCTGTGCCCGGGCGATCATACTGGTGGCGGAAAAGCCATCAAACATCGCCGGGAAAAGAGTCAGGACTTCAATCTGCATCGATACCGGTCAGGATACCGTTCCTGATACCAAGTCCGCTGGTCTCCAGCAGGCTCTCCGCGTTCCTGAGCATGATCCCTGATGAGTCCATGCTTTCGATGAAGTAATCCACAGCGGGGATCATTAAGATGATTCCCTGATCAGTCTCGATCTCCAGAACATTCTGCGCGTTATTGAAGAAGTAGGACTGGAGCTTGCCGATCCGAACCTCTCCATAATACACGGGGCAACCGAGCAGATCTTCCAGGTCGTCATCCTCGTCTGTTTCTTCATCGTCCGGGATAGCGACCGTTACTTCCTTGTGTTGTGGACGTTCTTCCACGACACCGTCTTCGGCAAAACGTATCCAGGTCTTATTCTCAGTTTCTTTTACATCACTGATCGTTACGTAAAACACTCTATCGCTGTTAAAGATCAGATAGACCTCTTCGCCGGTTTTGAGCAGATTCCGAAACTCCGGTTTCACCAGTATATGGAAGAAACCTTCGGGGTCCAGACCGCCCAGCCTACCGATTCCGATGAGGTCCCGGCTATTCATCTATTCGATGATTTCTAATTCGGCTCGCTTTCCTTGTTTGGTGCTGACCGCGTTAATGATGGTGCGGATTGCGCCTGCGGTTCTACCGCGTTTTCCGATAACTTTTCCGATGTCGGTCTTTGCTACACGCAGTTCATAGAGAGTAATCTTATCGCCGGCGATCTCAGTGATATTGACTTCACTGGGGTCATCGACCAGAGCTTTGACCATGAATTCAATAAGATCTTTCATGTTTCACCTCGCAATTAATGAGTTATCAGTAGGTTATGCCTCGGATGCAGCTTTCTTCGCTTCGATCTTCTTTTCATGCCATATCTGCAGGACACCCGCCTTACGCAGGAGGGAACGAACAGTATCGGAGGGCTGGGCACCAACGCTCAGCCAATAGATGGCACGATCAGTCTCGACATTGAGCTTCAAATCCGCGGGTTTGGGGTCATACCAACCCACACACTCGATATACTCGCCGTCACGCTTCTTGCGGGAATCAACAGCAACTATACGGTAGAATGGCCGGTTTATGGCGCCCATCCGTCTCAGTCTCAGCTTGACCATTATGTCTCCTTGTATTTCCATTAAATAATTTACTTAGAATACCATCAATTTCTGAAGGCACGATTTCGTCAAGGCATTTTTTGGGAATATTCCTCTCATCCATCTGATGCAGTCTTCCGAAACTGACAATGATCCCCTTCTTGTCAAACACACGATAAGTGAATGCCTTTGCTAAGCAGAGTGAATGCTTCCTGCACGCTGAACGCCTATCGTACGGGTATCATACGGTAAGCGTACGGGAGGCGTACGGTAACCCCATAGGGAGAGACTGGAGTCTCACCACCGGGGACAATTGCGTCTTCCCGGGCAAAGAACTATAAGGATCACCGGAGGATCATCACTCCGCTCAGCTAAAAGATCAATTCAGCCAAATTAAAGGGAACTGCTCCTTTAAATTCGTATGGTTTGGTTATCTCCATCCCAAAGGCGTCGATGATGACGTTGCCTTTAACCTTATACTCGATCTCGCCTTTGGTGACACCCTTCAAAGCGCCGAGGATCGACTTGAAGTTGCTGACCTTGAGCGTCATCACTCCGTCTTTACTATAGACGTTCTCGTCGAACGACAGGGGAGCCTCCAGATTTCCTTTGCCGACGACCTTATCGTTGATGATCACATCCGCGGGGAACCCCTTGAAGGTGAAGGTCATACCATAGGGATTGAGGATCATGAATTCGGAGACGATCTCCGTCTCGGTGATCCCGGCTTTGGAAATATGAGTGCGCTGAAGCTTGAACAGGTCCTTGCCTTCCGCGGTGAAGCGAGGCAGCAGATCGGAGATGTAATCCTTGATGTTCAGTTCGTATGGCTCTTCAAAGTCGATTTTCTTGTTGAAGCCCAGTCCCTTGCCTTTGCCTTTCCCCTGGACGTAGAAAAATACGATCTGATCAGCGCTGCTGATGAGTTTCGCCGTCTTACGGGTATCCAGCTTGACGGTAAAATCGATCGCCGTGGATTTTCTTCCGGGGATCATGATCGAGGATTTCATCAGAGCATTGCCGACTTCCGTGCGGTTCTTATCCAGCAGCTTGAGGTTCAGTTCTTTGAGAATGAGTTTATAGCTGTTGGGATTGTTGACCTTGACGCTGATCAGCAGGTTGGTGACGTCCGGGGTCATGGAGACTATCTTGATATCGTGGATCTTGTCCACAGTGGGTTTCTTAAACATCTTGCAGGCACTCATCGAGAGGAGCATGAGCACAGAGAGAAGCAGAGCTAGTTTTTTCATTGATACCATCCTTGAAGAGGTTTATCTTGATAGATTCGGAACCAGGTTTCCAGAGCGATGACGTTAAAGAGCATCTCTGCCTGTTTGCTGTTTCCCCTGAGATAACTTTTCCACTGGTTGTGGATGAGAGGCAGGTTCCAGATCCCCCTTTGGCGAAACGCTGTGGAGGCAATGGTTTCCTCAAACAATGGTCTGAGCGCGCCTTTCATCCAGATCGAGTAAAAGGGAGAGGAGAAGATGCCCTTGTCTTTACGGGCATAGATCTCCTTGGGGACGATCTCTTTCATCGCCTGGCGGTGGATGTACTTGTGCATTGGTGGTTTGATCTTGAAGCTCGAGGGGAGTGAAAAGCTGAAATCAACCAGTCTGTGATCGAGAAAAGGAACCCTGCTTTCGACAGAATTCGCGCCTGACATCCGGTCCTCCAGGTGCAATAAGGTCTGGATCGAGGTCGTGTTCAGCATGTTGTAGAGGAAATTCGCCAGCCTCGAGACAGGGATATCCCGTATCTTATCCAGTATCGGGGCGTCTGCTTGTGCTTTTGCAGTTGCGATAAAGGGACGGTTGAACGGTTCAAAACGCAGCCTCTCGAACTCCAGCTTGTAGAGCCCGGACTCGGGTAAAGCTGTGGATAGGAGGATTTTCAGGGATCGGGAAAGGTTGTCCGAGAGTCTGTTACCCTTAAAATAGGCGGGAAGTTCCCTTGCCAGCTTGGCCGTGTTGAATGATCTGAGCTGATCTGCGAAATAGCGGTATGCCGCATGCCTGTAGCCGGCGAAGAGCTCGTCGGAGCCTTGTCCGGAAAGCATGACCTTGATCCCGCTTGCGTGAGCCAGTTTATTGACTGCCCACTGCGAAGCATAACCGGTTCGGGTGGGAATATCATTGTAATAGGTGACAGTCTCCAGCCAGGCAGCGGCATCATCAGCGGTGGGGGAGATGAATTGGGGACGTGAATCAGTCTGGTTTACGATGAGCTTGATCCACTCACGTTCATCCATAGCGGGATCATCCGTATAGAAAGAGGAGAAGGTCTGCATACCCGCGCCTGAGAGGTTGCGCGCGCTGCACACGATCGCGGAAGAATCCATCCCTCCTGAGAGGCTCGCGCCGATCTCGACGTCCGAACGTAGATGCAGCTTCAATGAATCCAGGAACATCTCACGGTATTTCTGGGTGGCGTCGTCCAGACAGAGAGTGCTGCTCTCGAAGCTTTCCAAATCCAGTTCGTAGTACTTGCTCAACGTGAGGTTACCGTGGCTGATGCTCAGATTATGCGAGGGTTTCAGCATCTTGATCTTATCCCAGAAGGTCTGATCGTCGTAAACCAGTAGGGAATTGATCTTCATGGAACGCCAGAGCATCGGTGTATTCAGGCTTTTATCGACGGGAGTGGGCATGAATTGCTTCAGTTCGGAGCCCCAGTAGAGCGTATCCTCATGCAGGGCATAGTAAAGAGGCTTGATCCCATAACGATCCCGGGAAAGAAAGAGCTTCTGCAGAGGAGCGTCCCAGAGGGCGAAAGCCCACATGCCGATGAAGTGGGAAACGCAGCTCTCGCCCCAGCAGGCATAAGCTTTGAGGATCACTTCCGTGTCCGAACTGCTTAAGAAGCGATAGCCAAGACCAATCAATTCCTGCCGTAGCTCGGGATGGTTGTAGATCTCGCCGTTGAAAGTGATGGTCAGATTCAGCTCAGGATCGTGCATAGGCTGATGTCCAGATTCGGACAGATCGAGGATAGAGAGTCTGCGGAATCCCATACCCAGAGCCTGACTTTGTGCTTTGTCAAGGAGAGGATATTTGCCCCTGATCCCTGATGTTGATTCCTTTCCGGAGTAGCTCTCCGCTTGGCCGGTCACGGGATCGATGAGGATATAGCCCTCATCGTCGGGACCTCTGTGTTTGACGAGGTCTGTCATTTCCCGCAGGACA
Organism: Candidatus Cloacimonadota bacterium; assembly: GCA_035353255.1. Classification (GTDB taxonomy): domain Bacteria; phylum Cloacimonadota; class Cloacimonadia; order Cloacimonadales; family Cloacimonadaceae; genus PHBP01. The sequence continues at coordinate 5,317 of DAOPZE010000032.1, read as the reverse complement.
TTCAGGTCTATGATATCTTTATGGTCTAAACGGCAGATACCGCTGATTCCGCACATGTGTTTCTCCTTATGCCCTATTCAGTAAGGAATGGATTCTACGTCAAGGTAATTTCTGTTTCCTTTACTCCGGACAGCTGGTGGAGAAGGGCTTTGCGGGTGATGATCACGAATTTGTTGACAGCAAATCAGGGTCATCCAAACTTGGCGCATAATAAATACGCTAAATGGAGTCGTCATGAAAACTGTCAGATTTGCCCGGATCCACTGCAACCGGGAAGCTCTGTATTCAGTGATGGGAAACGTACACCCCACCTGGATCGACGACGAGGAGGTATTGCTACAGCTTTCTGCATTTAGCGCAACATTGACACCGCGCATCTCACCCGCCTGATCCGCACAGTGGATCGCCAACCCCATCTCGGCTCAGCTTATCAGGCTCAGTTGAAAGGGATCCAGTCCCAAACAAATAAATAATCCATGCGAGGTGAAATATGCAAGCACTTGGAAGACAAATACTCGTAGAATTCTACGATTGCGATACAGAAATACTCAAGGATGAACAAGCCATCCGCACAGCTATGATCGAAGCCTGTCTTATCGGCAAGGCGACTGTCGTCACCGATACCTTTCATTCTTTTAGCCCCTTTGGCGTCAGCGGAGTCGTCGTCATCGCCGAATCCCATGTCGCGATCCATACCTGGCCTGAATATGGCTTTGCCGCGGTGGATATCTTTACCTGTGGTGAGACGATCGCTCCCTGGGATCTGTTCCATCATTTGAATAAAGCCCTGGGCTGCAAACATCATAGCAATATGGAGCTCAAGCGCGGCTTGTTCGATACAGGGGATGAGCCCCTGAGACACAAGCCGGAAGAGGCAATATGAACTGGCATATAGATTATCATAGTCCCCACCGGGGTTTGACCTTTGAGATCGAACGTACCCTTTACACAGAAACCAGTCCTTATCAGCGGATCGACATCGTCCAGACTCCCGAATTCGGCAAAGTAATGCTTTTGGACGGGGTTCTTATGCTGACTGAGAAGGACGAATTCGTCTATCACGAGATGCTGGCGCATCCGGCTCTTTTTACCCATCCACACCCAGAAAGAGTACTCATCATAGGTGGTGGAGACTGCGGAACTCTTACCAGGGTTCTATATCATCAGCGGGTGAAGGAAGTCGTTCAAGTCGAGCTGGATGAGATGGTCACCCGTGTCTCGAAGGAGTTCTTCCCTGATCTTACTATCTCAACGCAGGATCCTCGCGCGACACTGGTCTTTGGTGACGGGATAGAATACCTGAAGTACTGCGAGGGTGGGTTTGACGTGATCCTGATAGATTCGACAGATCCCGTAGGAGCGGCTGAAGGTTTATTCCGAAAACCCTTCTTTGCGGATTGTCACAGAGCCCTGGCACAGGATGGTTTGCTATGTCTGCAGTCGGAAAGCCCCTGGATCGAATCGCTCAGACCGGTGATAAGCAAGGTCAATGCAGACCTGAAGAGCCTTTTCCCAATAGTTCGGGCATACACAGCTGCCGTTCAGACTTATCAGGCAGGTCTGTGGTTGTTTCAGCTCGCTTCCAAGGTTTCTGACCCCCTGCGGGTGCAAACGATTCCTGGTGAACTAACCACCCGATACTATAATTCCGGTATCCACCACGCTGCTTTTGTCTTGCCTATCTTTGTCCGGGATCTGGTCAATTCCTAATGCGCTATCCCTTTGAACACATTGATCGAGAAATAGACAGCTCCGAGTAGGATCACCGACATCATTGCAAGCTGCGGAACACCCACTTCGAATCCCAGAGACCGCATATAGACGAACTTAGCAAGTAATGCTGCCATCAACAACGAAAGCAGTACGAGATAGACCGACGCGAAGAGATAACCCCAGGGGCTTTTCTTAAGCAGCAGCACGCCCGAGACGAAACCGAAGGGAAGGAAATACGCCAGATCCATTGCCTGAACGATCAGGGTCGTAAAGTGATAGAGTTCTTTGGGATATCGTCCATATAGAATCGACGGAAGAATTATAGAAAGCCATAGTCCACCGACAAATATAGTTGTCAGGATCAAAAACCAGCCGGCTGACTTGCGGGGGATACGATCCAGAAATGCAGATTTGACCCGCTTGGGCGGAAGATGCAGGATAACCAGCAGAAAGGCATTCAGCGACAGCCCTGCCAGGATCACATAGATCAGGAAGAGGTCATTGTACATACACATCGCCATCCAGAACAGGTAGGTCAGCATAAAGTAGGCAAGTACTCCGGCAAGGAACAACCGGTCACGAATACTCTCATTCTGGGCTTTGATCAGAGCGTAGAGAAGTAAGGGAATGCCAATGAACAACGTCACATAATCCTGTGCAATACCCTGAGGAGCGACATCATTGGGCATATCACGGTAGATACCCCTCCCGTAAACTGAGACTGTGGTATTCCTGACGCTTTTTATTTGGGTTTCGCCATTTCCATTCTGGGAGAATATCCCCATGATAGCGGAAAACTCCGCCAACAGCACCAGGATCAATGATATGGTCAGGATAGTTTTGTATTGTGGCATCAATATCTCCTAAGAATCTGTGGGGCTTATCCATTACGGCGGGTAAGCCCCACTATAGAATCCAGTGGATCACGGCTGTTCAGAGCCGGATTCACTATGTTACGGCTATTTTTGCGGTAGAGTCCGAGGGTCGATCTTACTGTGTGTATTCAGGGCTTTGATGCTCCAGCCCTTGGCTGCGTCATAGTGAAGCGTCGTCACATTCCAGATGTCGCCTGTATCGCCCAATGAACCGTAATAGGTTACTGGGTTTTGATTGGAGTTCTCATCTTTGCGAATGACGACCACGCAGTTCGAGGGAATAGCTATACTGGTATTGTGGTCGCTGTAATAGTGAACCTGCACGAAGTAATCACCGGGGATGATATTCGTCGTGGTGATGTTCTCAGGACCATAACCATTAGTATCGTCGAAGTCCAGAGTCAGACCGGAAGCAGTCTCACTATTGGCGTAATAGCATTTCTCACCGTTGGGATCAGTGATCCAGAAGTCAACGTCCGTGCCATCCGTATCCCAGGTCAGAGTTGCCCTGAGAGCCACAGGAGGAACGTGTGATGTGAAGTTCATCGTATCAAATTCCGTCAGAGCGCCGGATACGGCTATGACTTTCACGACATGGCTGACTTCTTCGTCCGTACCCGTGAGGGCGATATCCTGATAGAATTCACCGTTATCGAGGTTAAGGTCAAAGGTTTGATCAGGATCGTTATCCAGGATCATCAGCGCTGTCTGAAGCTGAGGATTGGCAACCTTGCCGGATATCTCCAGAACACGATCCGTGACCGGGCTATCCACTTCGTCGATCAGGACATAGAAGTCCACGGGGAATGCCTGGCGGAGGAATATCTGCACCGGTATCTGGGACTGATTGACCGTCAGGAAGTTATATTGGATCTCGCCTTCAGCCGCTGAGAAATCAGCGGGGATCACTATAGGGATATTGACTTGTTTGGTCTCATTAGGGGTAAATACAACCGCTCCGGCAGTCATATTGGTCGTGATACCGCCCAAGCCTGTTGCGGATTGAGTTCCCGTCATGGTCACCGTGCTGGTATTGGTAATAGCGAGGTTCAACGTGGCTGATTCACCTGGATTGAGCTTGGTATCGGTGAAACTCTCGGAGACGATCTGCCAGCTGTCGATCACGAGCCTGCCGCCCAGAGAGGTCACGACTATGCTCTGTGATTTGGTGATCCCGGCGCTATCCGTGATCGTCACTTGAATCGTATATTCCTTTTCTTCGGTGGGTTTGAAGGACATATCCACTCCGTTCTGAACCAGATTGGTATAGGTGCCACCGGTGATCGTCCAGTTGAAGGAAAGGTTTCTGCCCATGGTGCTGACGCAGGAGACGTGCGCGTGGATCACTTGTCCGACCGTTATCGAACCTTCGTCCACGGTTAACCCCTGGATCACGATCTGGTTTTCAGATAGCTTGAGCAGGCTTGCCATAGCGGATTGAACCTGTCCCTGAACCACCTGAAGATTCTCTTTTACGTCCCGGATAAAGCCGTCAGCCACAGCAATTATATCATAACCACCCGCGGGAAGCGGCTGAGTCAAAGCCTGAGGAGCATTCATGATCACCGTTATCCGTGGATCGGAATCCGGCATATTACGCTTCGAGATGATCATCGTCTTTCCCGTGGTGATAGGCGGATTGCCTGTTCCGGACTGATTGATCGTGTGATTGACGGTTCCCGCTGACGCGGAAGTCTGCCCTTCACTCATATGTTGCAGGAGAACTTCGTTCGTCCATTCGCCGACATCACCGCCATAGGCATCGCCAACGATCTTGACGCCGGTTTCGCCCAGTTCCTTGGCAGTCGCGGCAGTTCTGGCTCTTTCCGCCTCATCCCAATACATCACGTCTCTGCGGATATTCATCTTCAGCGGGTCTTCATCGCTCAGGTTCATATAGGAATTGAGCTTATCCTGGACAGTGGTTCCCGGAAGCTGATCGAGCGGGATCATCCCTTCCTGGGAGTTATTCTCCAGAATGGAAGTGCGTATGGATAGGTCACGATCGGCATTGTGCTTCTGCATCGTTTCCGCGAAGGAGGAGACGATCGGGATTCCCGATTCAGGATCGTTCAGAACCTGACGCAGACTCTTTCTTCCGGTCAGAACCCTGACTCCGCTACGCACGAGATGCCCTGCTCCGACGACGGTATCAGCGGCTTTGTTATAGATGCCTTTGGCGATGCTACCCAGGATACCTTTGTCGTCACCGTAGGGGACTATGGCGTTCTCAGCGGAGGCAAGAGTTTCAAAGTACTCTCCCGCTTGTTCACTTTTGGTGACATAGGTGTCCGCGAAGTTCTCGATCTCGGAGATGGCGTCTTTGCCTGAACGGGTGTTCAGACCCAAAATAGCAGCCTGCAGAGAGGCCATCGTTCCATCACGCGATTCAAGACTTCCTGTCAGATCGGATTCATATTGCCAGTATTCGGCAAACGCTTGTTGCGTCGTTATCTGCTGTGGTGTGTCGTCGTCACAGGCGGCTAAAAACACCAGCACTAACGCGATAATGATGAAAAACTTCGGTGCGAGTCTCATATGGTACTCCTTTGAATCTTTCTTCTACAAATACGATATTGAGTATAGTCGGACTGTCAAGCAAAATCTCTCCACATCAGAACTGACACAAAAAAACCTCAAAAATCCCTCAAAGATCCACTATAAACATCTCTGATCTTCCACTTGTCTTTCCCTAATCATTCCCTAATCCGATTAGGGAATGATTAGGG
>DAOPZE010000031.1:16345-22105 GCA_035353255.1 Candidatus Cloacimonadota bacterium | reverse complement strand
GGAACACCAATATCAGTGTAGTCATCGACGGCATGAACGTCACCTTCACGGCAACGGAAGACTGGTTTGGCTCCGAAGTCATCACCTTCTCTGTCTTTGATGGTTGTGCTTTTGCGTATGACACCGTCACCGTCACAGTCAATCTGACCTATCTGGCTCAACCGGTGATCAGTTCTATCACCAAGACGGGCGGAAACATCACGATCTCCTGGAGTCCTGTAGCAAACGCCGGGCTTTACCGGGTTTACCGCTCCACAGATCCTTACGGAGAGTACAGCGATTTCCGGGGAACGACCTCGCTCACGACATTCGTGGATGACGGCGCAGGCACTATGGACAAGCTGTTCTACCGCATAGTAGCCATAAACGAATAAGTAACAAGGTATCTTAATGAAGAATATAATCATAGCTATCACGCTGATCCTACTCACCCTGCCGCTTCTGGCAGGGGAGTGGACTCAGTACTACTTCCGTTTCGAGATCCAGAGCAAAGCCGAGCTTCAGACCCTGACCAGGATCGTTTCTATCGACAATGTCCGTGGCAACACGGTTTATGCCTACGCCAACGATCAGGAATGGTCGGAGTTCAACAGACTTGGCTACAAAGCCCAGATATTGCCGGCTCCGGCTAGTGAATTCCCTGCGGTGATGACCAGCAGTCAATCACAGCTCCGTTCCTGGGACGCTTATCCCACCTACGATGCCTATGTTGCCACGATGAATGCCTTCGCGGCAAACTATCCTTCCCTCTGCCAGATCGTTAACGTTGGCACGACTGTCAATGGACGCGCCATCCTCATCGCCAAGATCTCGGATAACGTAAGCGTGGAAGAGAAAGAGCCGGAAGTGCTTTACACCGGCACGATCCACGGAGATGAACTCACGGGATATATGCTGCTTCTGCGTTTGATCGACACCATGCTCAGCGGTTACGGTACAGACACCAGGATCACCAATCTCGTGAACAACATGGAGATCTGGATCGGACCAAACACCAATCCGGACGGAACGTATTACGGCGGCAATTCCACCGTCGCCAGCGCACGCAGAGCCAATTACAACGGTTTTGACCTGAACCGCAACTATCCCAATGCGGATGGAAGCCTCAATACCGGTGCGATCCAGACCGAAACCCAGCTGATGATGAATTTCGCCAACGCGCATAACTTCGTCATGGGAGTAAACTTCCATGGTGGCGCCGAAGTCGTGAACTATCCCTGGGATAACACACTGACCTTGCATCCGGATGACTCCTGGTTCATCAGCTCCAGCCTTGTCTATGCCAATAGTGCCCAGGCTCATGGTCCCAGTGGTTATTTCACCGGGATCAATTCCACCGGGGTCACCGATGGCGCCCAGTGGTATATGATCGGTGGCGGAAGACAGGATTGGATGAACTATACCGGCAACGGACGCGAGGTCACCATCGAGGTCTCGAACACCAAGGCTCCCGCCGCGTCCACCTTGCCCAACTACTGGAACTACAACTACGACGCGATGCTCAGCTATCTCGAACAAGCTCTCCTGGGAATCCACGGCACTGTGACAGACGTCTATGGCTACCCCCTGGACGCGACGATCACCGTTGTGGGACATGACAACACGGCATCGGTGATCGGAACAGATCCCACTCATGGCGATTTCTACCGATACCTTAGTCCGGGAAGCTATACCCTCTCCATCGCCACAGCCGGTTATGACACCAAGACCGTCCCCGTGACCGTCACTGCCGGAGCGAGAACCCTGGTAAACGTTAGCTTCGGAGTACTGACCAACGCCCAGGATATCAGCCTGAGCACCGGCTGGAATCTCATCAGCTTGAACGTTGTTCCTTCATCTTACGAAGTTAGCAGTGTCTTCAACGGCATCGGTGCGTTGACACAGATCAAGAGTGTTGACAGAAGCTATGCTCCCGGCATGGCTGAGTGGTTCAACAACCTCAGCCTGCTGGAAGTCGGCAAAGGCTATTGGGTGAATGTGAGTTCTCCGGTCAATCTCTCCATCGAAGGAGAGCAGGTTCCCTGCGCCACGACCCCGATCTCTCTCAAAGCAGGCTGGAACCTCGTATCCTACCTTCCCGAGACGTCCCTGGCGGTCGCCACAGCCCTCAGCTCCATCTCAGGCTACCTGCAGGAAGTGAATTACCTTTCCTACAGCTATCCCTCTGCCAAGACCCGATCGCTGCTTACTCAAATGGAGCCGGGCAAAGCTTACTGGATAAAGGTTTCCGGAGCCTGCACCCTGATCTACCCCTGATCAACAAAACTACAAATGCAATAAAGAAAGCGTCGTGTTCACACGACGCTTTTTATATTCCTGAGATATATCCGGTAGTTATGCCTGACGACCCAGACGAAGAGCAGATCCGCCACGAATAGCACTACGTTGATCGTGCCCGGATCGTAAGCGCTGTAATAACCGACGCATCCGGCAAGAAAGATGAGCAGAACGCTCTTGAAGATGACGATCCCGCGCACCAGACCAAGCTTGCGAAAGATCCAGCGGGCGACGGGATTGCGCTCCCTGCGGAAGTGATCCGGCTGGAGCACGCACCAGGTGCTGTGTCCATCCAGAACGTTCAGCAGGAGAAAGCCCACTCCCAGGATCAGAGAAAGGCGCGCGTCACTCCACGCAGTCCAGAAACTGTCTAACATTATCTATCAGTATCCTTTAGTTTTAGTACTTGAGCACCTTTACTGTGGCGCTCTGATCGCCCTCACGGTATCTGATGATATAGATCCCCTTGGGCACTGCGAACCCATCACTGTTGGTGCCATCCCAGTCAAGGGCTTTCTGAGGAGATTCGAGCTTTCTGACCAGTTGTCCCCGCAGATTGTAGATCTTGAGCTCCGCTATTCCGCTGCCTTTGCTGTCACTTAGGAGTGTGAGCTTGTCCCGGAAGGGATTGGGATAGGCGCTCAGCGACATACCGGCAGAGGGGATAAGGGGATCTTCTGCGGAGGATACCTGTTCCCAGACATAGCTGACCCCTCCCCAGCTGGGTGGAGACAAACCATCGTCATAACTATAATCCAATCCGAGGAATCCTCCATGCGGGGCAATGCCGAAGCTCCAGACTGAATGTCCATAATCAGGAGCACCCATGTAGGGTAGATACCAGGAAACGATGTTGTACGAGACAGTCCCATCGGGATAGACCACGATATCGTAAGTATCGCTGTAGTTATGAACCCATTCACCGTCAATGTACTCCTCGGTATGCACCGAATCCACGATTCCTGTTTCCGTCAGACCGGGAATATTCAGCAGGTCATAACTACCCCAATACCCCGGAGGATTGATATCGAAAAGAACACTATTCAGCTTGAAACTTGTGCCCGGAGGAAAGCTGTCGCCTGATTGCCAAAGGGTCACTCGTTTCTCAGGAACCCAGCTTGTGGAGTCCACTTCTGAGATCGAGACCAGCTCCCCGGTTTTGCGACCCATCGCGTCATACTGCATATCCCGCTTGCGGAAGATCACTCCGGTAGGGTCAAAGCTGGCGGTCACAAGGCTTTCCAGCCTGCCATAAACATCATAGATAAAATGTAGCCGTTTGCCCACTGTAGCCGGCATATCTCCATTGGTGATGGTCAGATACGCCATGCGTCCCATATCATCAATTGTTTCCACCCGTTGCTTGTACCAGGTTCCATTTGTGATAATATAGTAAACCGTGCGGTGATAGGCATCGCTGGCAACCGCGGGATTACAGATGATCGTGGGGAGATCATGCCACTCTCCGTCGCCATTGGCACCGGTGTGCCTGGTTCGGGTTTCGATCCTGTCCACCACGTCATAGTAATCAGGACTGTAGTAAATGGTCTCTTCGACCCTGTCCGTAAAGGAGGTAATGCCTTCCGGGGCATCCGGAGAATACTCCCAGCCGGAACTTTGCGAGATCCGGCTTGCAACCCTCCAGCCCATATCCTGCCCGGCACATAAAGACGCTACGCTCAGCACTGCCAATAATATAAATAAACGATGCATCGGCTTCATGGCTGACTCCTGTTCAGTTTATTTAATCTGCTGATTAATAAAGCAATTTCCGTTCCCTGATACATTTTATCTCTGATGCTGGAAAACACCGGATCAGTTAGTTAGAGACCTTTCGGACGGGAATCAACAGTATCCGCGCCAGTAAGCGGAAAATCCTCATGTTTCTGCTGGACAGATATACAAACCGACCAAGACTGCGACTCACGAGGTGATTTATGAAACTAAGAGTTTATTTGCTTCTCATACTTCTTGTGTTGCTGGGCTCTCAGCTTGGCGCTCAGTGCAACGGAGTTCTCACCCAAAACGGGAATAAACTTATCCTCCACGTCTGGGGAACTCACTACGAACGGGGCTACGCGCAGGGTAACCTTCTCGCAGACAGGTTCATGTCCCTGTTCACGAACTACTTTTTCATGGCGGTGGCGTCCAACAGCGCCTCACGCTACAACATGCTGACTAATTATTACGCTACGCACTTTGAGACCGATCCCCGCTTCCTCAGTGAAGCGGAAGGCTTTGCCGCGGGACTGGTCGCCAGCGGACAGAACCTCTGGCATGGTCCGCTTGGACGTGATCTGGGATTGACTGATATCCTGCTCGTCAACGCGGTCGTGGACATGATCTACGCGCAGGGGATCACACCGATCGAACTGGGCTGTTCCGAGCTGACCAGCTGGGGCGTAGCGACGGAGAACGATCCGGCGCTCCAGGGTGATCCGGTGGTCACCCGCCTTCTGGACTGGACGGGTAACACCACTTTGAAGAATAATGCCCTGCTGATCGTGCAGCATCCTTCTGAGACCGACGAACACAAGTGGATCTCCTTCGGTTATCCGGGACTGATGGGTGCCCTTTCCGCGATCAACGACCAGGGGCAGGCTGCCTTCCTGAACATCGGTAATATCCACACTTCGACGGAGACCTTCAACCTAGATTCAGTGCTCTATTCCGTGCGTAAAGGGATCGAGAGATACGACTACGACTCCAACGGTTTTTATGACGCGGATGACACCTGGGCAGCCGTCAATGCCGACCAGCACATCTCCGGAACCCTGATCCACAATATCTCTTTCACGCCTCAGGGAACCATCGCCCAGGTCATTGAGAACAACAACAGCGGTGCGGCTCGCAGATTCTATGGCGATGCCTATAGCAACGTCGCCGGGCAGAACCTTGCTTCCACCAATCACTTCCGCGTTCTCTACACCCCCGTCGCCTGCACCAGGTATGACCGGATCCAGGATTCTCTGCTGGTCTCGGCAGAGATGAGCGCGACCCGGCAGTGGACGCTGATGGGCGGTGCCGGAGGAGTCAGCCAGAACATGATGGCGATCCAGTATATCCCTTCGACCGGCGCGATCCTCTGGTCTGTGGCGTCTCAAACCAGCCCCGCATACACGCAGACACCTCTGGCGTTGGATACCGATGAGCTATTTATCCAGCCTGTGAGCGTTGACGACGAGACCCTTCCCACGCCTGCCTTCAGGCTCTGGAGCTATCCCAATCCGCTGGGACGGCAGGACAGGCTGAAGCTCTCTTCGGGCAACGATCTAAGCCGCCTGGAGATCTTCAACCTCAAAGGGCAACGGGTTGTCGATCAGAAACTTAGCTCCCGGAACGCGGAGCTTTCGATCGAAGCTCTGGCTCAACCCGGGATCTATCTTCTCAAAGCCACGGACACTGACGGCAGGACTGTCTCGAGGAAGCTGATCCGGTATTAGCTTCGGAGACTGACAACATTTCGCCATAGTGTCGCTCGCC
>DAOPZE010000031.1:0-16245 GCA_035353255.1 Candidatus Cloacimonadota bacterium | reverse complement strand
TAGTGTCGCTCGCCGTAGCGACAACACCGGAGTACTGATCTTTGTGCCAGATAAAAAGGCGCTACGGCGAGCGCCTGTACAGAGAGCAGCCCCCCCGTATCGGCTCGTTTTTTGCATACCAACAGAAACTGCTTAGATTGTTTCCACGAGGTATACATGAAATTACGATATATATTCGCTCTGAGCCTGACACTGCTGGCTTGGACTATTTGCGCGCAGGTCAATGGCGAGCTGAGCCAGCTCAACGACAAGCTGATCCTCAAGGTTTGGGGAACTCACTACGAGCGTGGCTATGCCCAGGGTTATCTCCTGGCAGATGAGATCCTGGAAGTCTTTCAGGATTACTACTATACGATGATGGCGTTCTCCGACCCCGGGCATTACAACACGCTCTGGAGCTATTATCAGGAGCACTTTGTCACCGATCCGCGTTATGTCGCCGAGTTGAATGGTATGATCGCCGGCATGGCCGCATCCGGAACCAGCCTCTTTCATAATGGTTTGGGGCGCGACCTGAGCGTCGAAGACCTAGAGCTTGCCAACGCGGTCGTGGACATGTCCCAGGTCAGAGAAGGTTCGCCGCTGGAGCTAGGCTGCGCCTCGCTGGCAAGCTGGGGAGTCTCAACGCAGCAGGATTCGCTCCTTGCAGGCGCGGGAGTCGTCACCCGTCTGCTGGACTGGAGCCAGAATTCCGCTCTGATCGCCCATCCACTTCTGATCGTGCATTATCCTTCCGAGGCAGATGAGATCCGCTGGGCTGCTTTCAGCTATCCGGGGATGATCGGTGCCCTGACCGCCGTCACCCAGAATCACAGCTATGCCTCGCTGAATATGGGCAACGACAACAGCGTCAACGATCTGACCGGTCTGAATCCCATCCTGCTCTCCATCCGCAGCGGGCTGGAACGGGCGGACTGGAATTCCGACGGGACTTATGATTCGGACGATCTCTTCGATGCCGTGACTGCCTCGAATTCCCTCTCCGGCACCATCATCCAGAACCTGGCAGAAACCCCTGATTATTTTCATTCCAGCGTGATCGAGACCAATAACGTCACCACCATCCGCAGGCTCTACAACCAGAATGGCAATCTCCCCGGCAACCACATCGCCGCCACCAATTCCTTCCGCGTGATCACTTCCGGGACTTGCTGCACCCGCTATTACAACATACAGGATTCGCTCTATACCAATCCCAATATTACCGCCAAACGCCAATGGAACGTGATCAGCGGCGCGGCGGGAATGGAAAACAACCTGATGGCGATCCAGTTTATCCCCTCGACCGGGTACATCCTCTGGTCGACGGCGACTCTGGCTTCACCCGCCTATTCCCTACCGGGGCTCGTGCTGAATACGGACGCGCTATTTGTTCACCCCGTGGCAGTTAGCGATCCAACCAGTCCTGAAGTATATTCCTTAATCCTGACGAACTATCCCAATCCGTTCAATCCAAGCACGACCATCTCCTACAGCGTTCCCAAAGGCGGCATGACCACCCTCAGGATCTACAACCTCAAGGGACAGATCGTCCGAACCCTGGTCAACGCAGAACTTGCTGCCGGGGCTCATGACGTGACCTGGAATGGAATAGACGACCAGGGCAGGACTGTCTCCAGCGGCTTGTATTTCTATAGGCTGACCAGTTCCGGCAAAACCCTCACCAGAAAGATGGTGTTGACAAAGTAGGAGAGACATCCTGTCTCTCTAAAATACCTATCTGCTCTCTAGTGATCTCCCCCAGTAGGAGAGACATCCTGTCTCTCCAAAATATCAGCCGGCACTGAGTGATCTCCCTCAGTAGGAGAGACATCCTGTCTCTCCATAACCCATGCCGGCTCTCCTACTATCTGATATCCATCGTATTTGCGATATCACCTCGCTCCGGCGACAGGATGTCGCCGCTACTTCTTACCGCTATCATCTCCTCATCATTCCGGTATCATATCCTGTCATGACAGGATATGATACCGGAATGACTACCGGAAGATATTGATCTGCAATAGACTGGATCAACCCCACACCCTAGCCCATAGCAGACCAATCCATTTTAATGGATTTTCAGACTATAGGCGGTGGTTTTAACCACCGTGATAGATATCCGACAACATCTACCCTTATCCATTTTGATGGGCCCGGACGTTGTGAGGGTTTTAACCCGAACTATTATCACCCGCGATAATATAGATCAGAGTGGAACACCATGGTCGGATTCATATCCTCCCAACGTCTTAAAACCCATTGAAATGGGTTAGGAGTATTGGTTCTGGGCATCAGGATACGGTGGTTCAAACCACCGCCTATAGTCTGGAAACCCATTCAAATGGGTTAACCCGCCCGGTAAAGCGAACCGTGCAACGATTAGACACTCGCCCAGGATTCCACAAGTTACGATAAAAAGAAGTCCTTGACATGAAGCGGCATCGTAAAATCCTGTCATTCTGTAATAAAACCGTAAAGGAGAATCGATGAAGACCCTTACACCTAAACCGGGTGAGATCACTCAAGCCTGGTACGTCGTTGACGCGACGGGTTTACCTCTTGGTCGGTTATCCACGAAAGTCGCTTCCATCTTGTGTGGAAAGAACAAACCTTATTATGTTCCGAATATCGATTGCGGGGACTACGTCGTTATCATTAACGCCGAAAAAGTTCGCATGACCGGTTTGAAGAGCCAGCAGAAGGTTTATCAGACATATAGTGGATATCCCAGTGGCCGTAAGGAAATCCCGTTTGCCAAGATCCTGGAAGAGCATCCGGAACGTATAATCGAACATTCTGTTCGCGGAATGATGCCGAAGACCACCCTGGGTGACGCCATGTTTAAGAAACTGAAAGTCTATGCCGGAAGTGAGCATCCTCACACAGCTCAGCAGCCGGTGGAACTTAACCTTAAGGAGAATTAAGGAATGCAAAATTACGATGCCGTTGGCAGAAGAAAGAACGCCGTAGCCCGGGTTCGCCTTACCCCCGGAACCGGCAAGCGCATCATCAACAAGGTCCAGATGAAGAAATACCTCCAGCGTGAGACTCTGGAAATGGTAGTGGAACAGCCTTTGCAGACAGTAGGTCTTAGCGACAGCTTTGACGTCTATGTAAATGTTTGCGGTGGTGGATTATCCGGTCAAGCCGGTGCCATCCGTCATGGTATCACCCGTGCCCTTGTCGAGTATGATGAGAAGCTGAGACCTGCGCTCAAAACCCGCGGTTTTCTGACGCGTGACCCCCGTATGGTGGAACGTAAGAAAGCCGGACGTCCGAAAGCCAGAAAGAGATTCCAGTTCTCCAAACGTTGATCCGGGTTTTGGGGGTACATGGAGCTCTCCATACCCCCTTATGGATCAGATGCGCGTAATGCTGAATCTTATGAGTTTTAACACCAGATCATCCTGCCGGCAGGAGTTGCAAGGCGGTGAGGGAACCCGATCACACGCTCACAGCGTGATGCTCCCTCTGAATTGCGTATATCCCCCGGTAGCAGTTAAACCGTATATTTCTTAAGGAGAAATCAATGTCCGTAGTTTCTATGAAGCAACTACTTGAAGCAGGTGTTCACTTCGGGCACCAGACCTTCAAATGGAATCCCAAGATGAAGAAGTATATCTTCATCAAGCGCAACGGGATTCATATCATCGATCTGAAGCAGACCGTTGATGCCATCAATGAAGCTTACCAGTATGTAAAAGAAGTCGCCAGCCGCGGTGAGTATATCCTCTTCGTCGGCACCAAGAAGCAAGCCCAGACAGCCATCAGAGAAGCCTCTGAGAAAGCCGGGGTCTTTTACGTCAATCAACGCTGGTACGGTGGAATGCTAACTAATATGGCCACGATCCGCCAGTCCATCGAAAAGATGAAGTGGTTTGAGGATATCTCGGCTGATGGTTCCATCGCCAACTATACCAAGCTTGAACAGCTGAAACTGAAACGCAGTCATGACAAGATAGAATTCTCACTGGGCGGGATCCGTGATATGGATGCCAAGCCCGGCGCGATCTTTATCGTTGACACAGATCATGAAAGCATTGCCGTGCATGAAGCGCGTGTGCTGGGTGTTCCCATCATCGGTATGGTGGATACGAATTGTGATCCCGATCTCATCGATTACGTCATCCCCGCAAACGACGACGCGACCCGCGCGATTCACCTCATTGCCGATATCATGGCAAATGCCGTTATCGAAGGCAGAGGCGCCGCCAACGAAGGCGTTAGCCATGAAGCGATCGAAACAGGTGAAGAACCTATCGTGGCAGCCGAACCCGTCATCGCCGCAGCAGCTGTTGAACCCGAAAACGACACTCCCGCCATCAGCGAGGAGAACTAATAATTCACCCGGGCAGGCACTTAACCCTCCTGCCCGCACTTTCCCTTTCCTGTAAGGACATTACACAAGACAAGCAGAACTAAGGAGACAACATGGCAGAGATTACCGCAACAATGGTAAAAGAACTGCGCGAGAGAACCGGCGTGGGCATGATGGAATGCCGCAAAGCGTTGGTCGAGGCTGAGGGAAATGTCGATGCCGCCATCAAATGGCTGCGTGAGAAAGGCATATCCAAAGCTGAAGGTAAAGCATCACGTGAGACCCGCGAGGGGATCATTCATTCATACATTCACTTTAACGGTAAGATCGGCGTCATGCTCGAGCTCAACTGCGAATCGGATTTCGTGGCAAGAACCCCGGAATTCAAGCAGATCGCTGATGACCTCGCCATGCAGATCGCCGCGACCAGCCCTCTGGCTATCAGCGCGGATCAGATCGATCCCAAACTCATCGAGAACGAGCGCGAGATCGCCAAAAACAAAGCTCTGAACGAAGGCAAGAAACCTGAATTCCTCGATAAGATCATCGAAGGAAACATCAAGAAGTTCTGTGCCGAGAACGCCCTGCTCGAGCAGAAATGGATGTCGGACGAAACCCGCACTATCAAAGATATGCTCACAGAAGCGATCTCCAAGACCGGGGAAAACATCCAGATCGCCCGCTTCGTGCGTTACAGCCTGGGTGGAAATTAAACTCTAATGAACCAATATCAGCCTGAGATCGTTCACAAGATCATGCTGAAACTCTCCGGCGAGATCCTTGCCGGGAACAAGAGCTTCGGCTTCGATGACGATGTGATCGACAACCTGACGGATGAACTGATAGCGGTTAAACGGCTCGGATATAGTATTGCCATCGTCTTTGGCGGTGGCAATATCTTCCGGGGCGGTTCCTGGAAGAATCAGTCCCTGAACCGCGTGACCCTGGACAGCATCGGAATGCTCGCCACGGTTCAGAACGCCTTATATCTGACTGAGATCCTGGAGAGCAAGGGCTACAGCGCGAGAGTCTTCTCCGCCTTTGCCTTGGACAAGATCGCGGAACAGTATTCTCCCTCCAGAGTCCAGGCAGCTCTCGCGGAAGGGCATATCTGCTTCCTCGCGGGAGGTACCGGCAATCCCTTCTTCACGACGGATACTGCTGCCGTGCTCCGCGCGATCGAACTCAAGCTCGACCTCGTGCTAAAAGGGACAAAGGTCAACGGTCTTTACAGCGCTGATCCGCACAAACACCCTGAAGCTGAGTTCATCGGCGATGCCTCCTATCAGGATTGCATCACCAGGCAACTTGCCGTGATGGATATGACCGCCTTCTCCCTGGCTCAGGAAAACCGCATGCCTATCAAGATCTTCAACGTCGGCATCAAGGGTAACCTCCTGGACGCCATCACCCGTGCTGATATCGGCACCTATATTCATCCATAACTGAGGTAGGATATGGAAAACCTGAAAACCAATACCAAAGAGAAAATGCAGAAGTCGTTCGACTCCCTGCTGCACCAATATTCCAAGATCAGGACAGGACGCGCCAGCGCCTCGATCCTGGACGATATCCGCATCAACTATTATGGTCAGCCTACTCCGATCAAGCAGATGTGCAATATCTCCATCCCGGAACCCCGCATGATCACGGTTCAGCCCTGGGACAAGACCACCCTCGCGGATATCGAGAAAGCCATCCTCGCTGCCAATCTCGGCATCACTCCCGAGAACGACGGAAACGTCATCCGTCTGCCTTTTCAGGCACTTACCGAGGATAAACGCAAAGACATCGTCAAGAACCTCAAAAAGATGGCGGAAGACGCACGTGTGGCGATCCGCAACATCCGTCGCGACGCCAACGAACTCGCCAAGAAGATGAAGAAAGACAACGAGATCAGCGAAGACGACGAGAAGAAAGTCCTCAAAGACGTGCAGGACATTACCGACGAATGGATCAAGAAGATCGATGAAGTCGAGAAAGCCAAAGAGAAAGAGATCCTGGAAGTCTGACCCCCTACTCACCCAATAGAATTATTCAACCGGCATGGATAACGTTATCTATGCCGGTTCTTTTTTACTCACAGAACCCCATACGGTATAGCTGATGCTGAACTATCGCCTCAGGCAGGAACAAAACTTGCATATAGTGATCCCGATGGGATATATCACGAAACTAAGAACTGTCTGGATCGCGATACTGTTCAGCCTGACGCTATCGCTGGGAGCAGTAACGCAAGAGACGGGCTGCCTGGAGCAGTTCCTCTTTGGGACTGAACCGGCATGTTCTTACGACAACTGGGTCTCCCATGTTGCGGAGAACGTCGCCAATCCAGGCTTCAACTTCTATGCTCCCTGGGACAGGCAGACACCCGGATTTGGCAGCTTTGTCGTTCCCGACGCGTCACAGCTTATTACCTGGTCAAATGCCATCGCTCTGTTTATTAATGGTGATCTGGATGGTGCTCAGGCGATCCTGAACACCTCAGAGTTTCCTTTTCAGATCGTTGAGTTCACCGATTCCGGCACTTCCAAAGTATATTATATCCTCCGAGAAAACCTCAGTGATGCCATAGATGACAACGGAACCGAAGACGCCACAGATGACGAGATCGGCAGTTTTAACTTCGGTTGGGGCATCTATATTTACTACCCCGGCTCACCCAATCCCATGATCGTGACCGCACCGCATCCCTGTGATGATTTCCCCAGCCCCATGATGGCGTGGGAGGTCTTCAACCGCTGCGATGCCCGCTGGCTGATGATCAATGGCGCGGGACGTGAGGTCGCCTATCAGGGAACGTACTATAACAGCAACAACGCCTCTCTCAGCGATCCCTCACGCTACAGCGGACATCCCTTGAACGTCGTCTATCAGAAAGCCGCGGACAACATCCGCAGTCAGTACGGCAGAGAGGAATTCAGCGTCCAGGTCCACACCTATGACAGGTTCAGACCCGGGATCCAGCGCGACGTTCAGCTCTCCGCCGGCAATGGCAGATACTTCCCCACTCTGCCGATCCGCGATCTCTCCCGCCGCAAGCTCGATATCATCCACCAGATGCCCTATATCGTTCATCCCGCCTACGCTTATGGCAACCATCGGGAAGTGACGATCACGGATTACTATTCAGTCTATTACGGCCAGGGGAGTCCGGTGTATTACACCCGCGACGGTTACAACGTCATGCTCAGCAACAACCCGGATTATCCCGGCTCCATGCAAAACCAGCAGATGCTCTACACGACGCAGGAATATGAATCTCAGACCCTTAGCCCCTTCCTGCATGTGGAAATGGCAGAGCTGCCTCAGACCTTCATGCAGACCGAGGACGAATTCAACCACTTCTATGGCTGGAATACCGAGACCGGAGCCTGGGATCCCGCGCAAAGATATACCCGCTTCCGGGCTTATTACCTGCCCTGGATCGACGGTCTGGCGGCTGTCCTACCGGAGATGTTTGAACTTGATGATTTTGAACCACCCTCAGACCCCGAAAATCTTTATTGCTCAGTGCAGTATTCGAGCCTCAAACTCGGCTGGCAACGCAGCTATTCCTATGATTTCGATTCCTATGAGACGCATTATACTTATATGCTGAACGGTCAATGGGTCACAAGTATGCTCGACCGCAATGACGATCCGGATATGGGACGCCAGAACTATGAGCTGGACACCTTGCCCTACACGCCGTTTCACAGCATCACTTCGATCATGACCTTCAAGGTGCGTGCGCGGGATATTCACGGCAATGTCTCCGGCTTCAGCAATCCCGTCTCCTTCAGCTATCCTTCGAACAACATCCAGAGCTTCTCAATCAGTTCGCTGCCGGATCGGAATTATCTGTCCTGGACAGGCGCAACCGGAAGCACGACCACTTCCGGCTACAATATCTACCGCAGTACCGATGGCTTCAATTTCAGCCTCTACGACAGCTGGGTGACCAATCCCCAGCTCTCACCCCCGGCGCAGAACTCCGGGAACTATTCCGATACCGCGGTCATGCCCGGCACGCCGTATTATTACAAGATCGGCAGGGTCTTCAGCAATGGAAACGAGTATCTGGACTACCGAGTGGTCAAGGGTAGTCCCCTGATCATCTACCCGCTCGTCACGACCAGGATCAATACGGGAAATACCGCAAACTTCTCTTTTGGAATGAGCCCCTTTTCCACCAACGGCACCGATACCGGGCTCGATCAGCTCTTCGACTTCTCCTCAGAAACACCATTCTGCATAGGTTCGGTCACCTCTGACAGCTTCCAGTTTCTCTCCCGGGATATCCGCCCGGTCTTCGATCCTGAGAGCGTCCATGAAGTTTATGACCTGATGTTCTACACCAGTACCAATGGCGAATCGTTCCGTTTTGCCCTGCCGGACAGTGTGATGACCGCAGGCTTCACGGTGCTGTTGGAAGATCTGACCTCACATAGCTGGACCGATCTCACCGCCCAGGCTTATATCCTGAACAACGCTCCTTACGGGGTGAGGCATCTTCGTCTTTACTGGGGCAAATATCTACCTAGCTTGACAATTGCCCAGGGTCAGGATGTCTATGCCCAGCCACGGCAGCTCATTCTCCTTTCCTGGGAACTGACAGCACCGCTGTTAGTTGGCCATCTTGAACTTAGGCTCTCGGGCGAAACTCAGGAATTTACTATCTTTCCAAACCTACCTCCCGGCTTCAGCAATTACGAATATATGGTTCCTCTGACCCTGATCAGCGGAACATACCGGTTCAAGATCGTCACCTATCTGCTGGATGGCTCCCAGTTCGTCACCGTCTCCGATTGGCGGATCCACCTGTATGATTCAGTTTATCAGGTTTCCGGAAATGCGGGAATTCGCTTTTTATCCTTCCCGACGACCTCGGTTTACAGCACTATGATCGATCTCTTCGGTGAGGAGTGCGGCTTCTGGACGATCGGTACTGACGGCAACTGGCATTACAATGAGGAGATGATCTTTAACCGTCCTTATCTAGCCAGGTTTGACGTACCCTATTCCATCACGCTCCCCAATCTGCCATACATGCAAGCGCAAGGCAGAGTCCTGGCACCGGGATGGAGCTTCATTGCCAATCCGCATCAGCGGGATTATCAGATGAAAGACCTTCGCTTCCGGGTAGGAAACTCCTATCACACCGCCGCGGAACTTACTGCTTCCGGATCGCTCTTCCCACGCTTCCTGGTGATCCGCGACCGGGCAATGGAACTCTCCGACGTCCTTCCCGAAGGAGAATCTGCCTTTATCAGGATCCTTTCCTCCGATCCTGTCGAACTGATCCTCGATCCGGCAAACTACTCAGATGCCGTCTGCGCCATACCCCGCTCCTGGGAATTGACTTTCAGAGCGGTTCAGGCATCCGACGCGACGTCTGTGATCCTCGGTTCATCGATCTCCGATTCAGCAGCCTATGACCCTCGCTGGGACATTGCCTCCACGGAGATCCCCGAGCTCCCCATTCCCGGATTGAAATTCGACCTGTTGGGACCGGAAGCTGAAACACCGAGCCGTTACCTTGCCAAATACACGGGCCTCTATCCCGATTGGGACACCGTCTCAAGAGTCTGGAACTTCGAGCTGGATCTGCCCTCTCTCAGCCCTGTGAGCCTGAATTGCAGTTCTTTCGATCTTCCCTCAGACTATCGGATCGAACTCAGTCTGAATGGCGAAGTGACAGAGATGACCACATCAGACACATACACATTCCAGCCGCTTCAGACGGGCATTCTCAGGGGCAGCATCACCGTCACGGCACATGCTCCCGCGGGAACTGCCGATCTGACTAACGCGCTGAGGCAGTGCCGCGCCTATCCAAATCCCTTTGCCTCCTCGCTTATGATCGAATTACCCCGATCTTTGCGTTCCTATACCGAACTGGAGATCTTCAATCTCCGGGGTCAGAAAGTCAGAACTATCTTTACCGGTATCCCGGACAAGGCTGTTGCTTTGCAGTGGAACGGCAAGGATTCGGAAGAGCGTGACTGCGCCAAGGGTATCTATTTCCTCAGGATCACCAGCGGTAGATCGAGCCACACCATCAAGCTTCTGCGCCTTTAGCTAGCCCCCTCCCCGATAGTATCCCTGCCCAATTCCGACGGTATGCTCTGCGTATTTTATACGGATATCGTACGGAAGTCATACGGGAGGCATACGGGAAGCGTACCCTCAGACACGAGGCAAGGAAAGATGATACTTTGGGATTTAGTAATCAGATGATCTATTCCAGCGCCATCATCCAGGTGTAGCTGAGCAGGTCACGTGTAGAGAATTTCACGGCGGAATAATACTGCATCAGTTCATTGATAAGCTTGGCGCTGAGATTGCCCTGAGTGCTGGCGATCACGCACTTGGTCACTTTCCCTTTGGTGTCCACAGTAATTGTATTCCTGATCACGCCCTTCATTCTGCCATCCTTATTATACTTGCTGAAAATGGCTATCACGTCTTTGTTGCGCGAGGCAAGTTCTTTCTTGATCAGGTTGATATTCGCTTTCTGTTGCTGCTCGGATGTGGTTCCCGTGTTCTGCGAGCAGGCGCTGAGACAGAGCGTCAGGATCACGGTTATCAGTAGAGATGCAGAGACAAGTTTCATAGTGTAACTCCTATCCGGATAGTGATTTCATGCTCAGGAATGTTTGCGCCACTTGTCAAGCGGAGAGTACAGGATAATCTGCCTCTGCCTGCCAAAGTTGTGGACAGATATCGCCAGCGGGGATCATAGACAAGCCTTGCTCAGAGCCTTGAATCGCTGTCTGTGGATGGGGCAGCTTCCCGAAGGATATTCTGCTTGACAATAATCCTCCGGGTGAGAGCTGGTTCCTTTACCGATTAAAAAATAGATGGATAGCCTTATGACAAAGATCAAATATGCCCTAATGATACTGATGCTCTTACCCGTTGTTTTAGTTTACGCGGGTTATTATGATAATGTTCTGAACCTCACCGGAACAGCCCTGAAATCAGGACTGCATACACTTATATCTACAAATACCAACAGCAGTTATGATAATTCCAAGACCTTTATGTTTCAGCACGCGGACAACCTTGGCGGTTCCGTGCGTTGTATCTACACAGGACAGATCTACCCGATAAGCAGTTCCTACAACGGAAGCAGCAATCCCAATACCGAGCACACCTACGCCCAAAGCTGGTTCAGCAGTACAGAATCCAGCATCAAGAAAGCCGACGTGCATCACCTCTTCCCCACCAACAGCACGGTGAACAGCTCCCGTGGCAACCTTCCTTTCTGGACTGTGGCAAATCACTCCAGCGCGGATGTTTATTACACGACGACTCCCTGGCAAAGTTATCGGGGAAGCGATGGCAACGGGCATACGGTCTTCGAGCCTTGCGACCAGCAGAAAGGCAATGTCGCCAGGGCTTTGCTCTATTTTAACGTGCGATACAACGACTCACTGATCCAAGGTGGCGTGAATATGCTCCCGATCCTGCTGCAATGGCATACCGCTGATCCGGTCGATGCCGCTGAAGTGACCAGGAACACCGCCGTCTTTGGCTGGCAGAGCAATCGTAATCCCTTCGTGGATCATCCTGAGTTCGTCTCCAGCATCTGGGGTCCCACCGCGATCGACGACGATCTTATGACACCCGCGCCGGATTTTGGCATCACGGCTGTCTATCCGAATCCTTTCTCCGGAAGTGCCACGCTTAGCCTGGACAGCAAAGAATCCCAGCCGATCAGCATCATGATCTTTAACCTGCGGGGACAGCTCGTCCGCCATGAGGTCTTTACCGCCCGTGAAGGCTTGCAGGAATACGTTTGGGATGGTGACGACGACAAGGGATTGGATAGCTCCCGCGGGACCTACATTATCCGCCTCAAATCAGATAAGGCTGAGGCAAGCGCCAGAGTGCAAAAGAACTAACAAACCAGTTTATCAAAAAGAAACGCCGGAAGTGATTCCGGCGTTTTGTTTTATCTGAAGTGATCTTAGTTTACTTTGAATTCCCGTTGCCAGAGCATGAACATCAGGATCGTCCAGAGCTGACGGCTGTTGTCGTGGGAGGTGTTCTTGTGCTCGATGAGGAGCCGGAGTACTTCCTTCTTATTGATATAGCTATCTGAAGCTGAGTTCTTGATCAGGTCATAAGCCCAGGCGAAGAATTCATCCTTGAGCCACTTACGCAGAGGCACGGGGAAGCCCAGCTTCTTCTTGGAAACGACATGTTCGGGAACGATATCGCGGAAGGCTTCACGAAGGACATACTTGGTCGTTCCCCCGGCGATCTTGTACTTGGTCGGGATCTTGCTGATCAGTTCCAGCACCTTGATATCGAGGAAAGGAACGCGCAGCTCCAGGGAGTTCGCCATGGTCATCTTATCCGCCTTCATGAGGATGTTGCCGGGCAGCCAGGTGTTCAGATCGATGAACTGCATAGCCGTCTCATCGTCATAATCCTTTGCCAGGCTGTAGAATGGCGCAGTGACTTTGCGGGCATCACCGAGGCTGTCGATGATGCTCCTTGGGAGTGTGGAGATCCCGTATTTCTCAGGCTGGAGGAAGATCTTGGCGTTGCCGAAGAATCTGTCCTGCAGAGGAGAACAACCACGCTGGATAAAGCTCTTGCCCTTCATACCCCGGGGGAGGAATCCTGCCGCGCTTTTCAGGTAAGGTTTCAGGGTCTCGGGGATCTTATCGAACATCTTCAGGTCTCCCGGTTCGCGATAGATATTGTAGCCGGCAAAGAGCTCGTCGGCGCCTTCTCCCGAGAGCACGACGGTGATATATTCACGTGCCATGCGCGCCAGGAAATAGACGGAGATCGCGGAAGGATCGGCTACCGGCTCGTCCTGATGCCAGACGAGTTCAGGCAGTTTATCCAGATACTCTTTGGCGGTGATGATATATTCGTGGTGCTTGGTGCCCAATATCTTTGCGGTCTGAGCAGCAACGGAAAGTTCGCTGTATTGTTCCTCGTTATAACCAACGGAGAAGGTATGGATGTCCTCATATTTCTTGAACAGAGCGCAAATGATGGTGGAATCTATCCCACCCGAAAGGAAAGCGCCACGGGGAACATCGCTCATGCGGTGCGCCAGGATGGATTCCTCGAGGGTTCCCTGTATCTCTTTGATATAGTGCTCGATGGGCAGGCTGGGATCCGGTGAGAACTTGATCTGATAATACTTCCCGGTTTGGAAGCCCTTCGCGCTGAGGGTGAACCACGTCGCCGGAGGAAGCTTCTGGATACCGGCAAACATCGTGTCCGGCTCGGGAACGTACTGGAAGGTAAGGTAGTTCAGGAACGCCTGAGGATTGATCTCACGCTGCACGGCGGGGGATTCCAGCAAACTCTTGATCTCAGAACCGAAGATCCAGGCACCGTTCGTCTGCGTGTAATACATCGGCTTGATGCCGAAATAGTCCCTTGCCCCGAAGAGTTGGTGTTTTGCGGAATCGTAGAGGATGAAAGAGAACATCCCGCGCAGCATGGGCAGAAACTCCGTTCCATGCTGTTCGTAGAGGTGAATGAGGACTTCTGAATCAGTGTGCGTCTTGAAGACATGGCCCTGTGCTTTGAGGGTTTCGGTCAGCTCGAGGTAGTTGTAGATCTCGCCGTTGAAGATCAGCCAGATGGTCTCATCTTCGTTGGTAAGAGGCTGCATTCCGGTGCTGAGGTCGATGATGCTGAGGCGGCGAAAGCCTAGCCCCACATTGTCGATAAACTTGCTCCTGCCGTCATCCGGACCCCGGTGAACGATCACCTCCAGCATCTTGTTCAGAAGTTCTGGATCTACTGCCTGTTGGCTCTTATTAAAAACTGCGACGATTCCGCACATGGACAATACTCCTTATCAATACCGCCTAAAGCCTTGTCTCTCAGCTCTGGGCGAGGATCTGCCTGTTAACGGCATAGGATTTCAGCTTGCTGTATATGTCAAGAATGTTTTCTCCGGAGCAGGATGGAGACTGTCGCGCAAATCTCTCTTGACAAGTTCATAACAGTGAAAAAACTCTCGTTTATTGATAATCTGCCACAGAAAGGAGCTTAGTATGGATCTCCAAGCCGGTTCCGTCATCCGGGACTACAAGATAATATCTTTAATTGGCGAAGGTGGGATGGGCAAGGTTTATCTCGCCGAAGAGACAATTCTGGGACGCAAGGTCGCCCTCAAAGTCCTCAACCAGATCTTCACCGGAGACTCCCAATTCTCCCAGCGGTTCATCAACGAAGCCCGCATCCAGTCCAAGCTCGTGCATTCCGGGATCGTCACGCTGTACAACTTTTTCGAGCAGGAAGGAAGCCACGTCATGGTCATGGAATACGCCGCGGGTAAGACCTTGCGGGAGACTTTGAACTCGACAGGCCCGATCCCTGAAGCCCGTGCTCTGAAACTCTTCCGCCAGATCATCGCGACTCTTGATTATGCCCATGAACAGGGCATCATCCACCGAGACATCAAGCCTGCCAACATCATGATCGATGAGCGGGATCAGGTTCGGCTCATGGATTTCGGCATCGCCAGACTCGCCAACGACAGGCATCTCACCGAAACCGGCAAGAACATCGGAACTCTCTACTATATGAGCCCCGAGCAGGTCGCCGCCTCCAAGTCCCTGGATTTTCATACGGATATCTACTCCGCCGGCATAGTACTTTTCGAAATGCTCTCCGGCAAGCTTCCCTTTCAGACGGATACCGACAGCGACTACTTCCTGATGAAGGAGATCCTCGAATCTCCTCTTCCCGATCCACGCCAGCACTATCCATATATCTCCGACACCGCCGTCGCACTCCTCGATGCTTTGACTCAAAAAGATCCCGCGGTGCGTCCTGATGGCAAAGCCATTTTGAAGCTGCTGGACGGGTTCACTACAATATCTTCTCCCCAGGAAACCGTTCCCCACCAGACATTTACTCCTCCTCGTCCACAACCACGTCCCGTGCCGAAACCCGTGATTCAGGCTCCGCCACGGCAAGCTGGTAAGTCTCTGAAGACCCCGCTGCTTGTGATCGGCATCGTGGCAGTCCTTATCCTCGCGGTCCTGCTGGTTCCCAGACTTCTACCCAAAAAGGGATCGACCGGAGCAGCTAAGCCGGATTCTATCCTGGTGACCCGTTCCGACGGCAGTGTCGTCAGCGTCACGGAACCCGTTTTGGTCACTGTCGAGGGAGGTGAATTCAGCATGGGCGATACCTTCGGGGGTGGCAGAACGGATGAATTGCCGGTCGTGACTCAGAACCTGAAAAGCTTCCGTATTTCCGCCTATGAAGTCAGCCAGAAGGAGTGGGAAGCCGTCATGGGGAACAATCCCTCCCAAGTAAAAGACGCGGAACTTCCGGTCACGAACGTCACATGGTACGACGCCGCCCGTTATTGCGACAAACTCAGCCATGCCTTCAACCTCACTCCTGTCTATAACATCCCCGATGGCGCAGTCAAGGCGACCGCTATCCGGATGAACAAGGATGCCAATGGTTTCCGCCTTCCCACCGAAGCTGAATGGGAATATGCCGCCAGAGGAGGCAATCGCTCCGGCACTACTATCTACAGCGGCAGCAACGACGCGCCACAGGTCGCCGTCTATCAGGCGAATTCAGGTGGCACTCCGGCGCGGTGCGGTTCCAGACAGGCTAATGAACTGGGGCTTTACGACATGAGCGGTAACGTCTGGGAATGGGTCTGGGATTGGGGTTTCGACGCCTATCCCGAGTATCCTGTCTATGGCGGAGAGGTCTCCGGCGAGAACAAGATCTTCCGCGGAGGCGCGTATGACTATCCGGAAAAGGAACTTAGGGTCTGTGGCAGGATCAGAACCTGGCCGCACAGGAAAGAGAAAGACCTGGGATTCAGAGTCTGCCGGAATGTAAACTGAAGGTTTTTTAAGTATGGAGTTCAAAGCGCCGTAGCTGGTCTCTATTCTAAGTATGGAGTTCAAAGCGCCGTAGCTGGTCTTGAATTGTTGTTTTGTCTT
>DAOPZE010000030.1:8847-22441 GCA_035353255.1 Candidatus Cloacimonadota bacterium | reverse complement strand
GGGTTCCGGCAAGAATAATATACAAACCATTGCCTGGAGATTTTACCTCCGCAATCGTTCAATTTCGGCATGATTATCAATTTTTGTCTCATAATTTTCTCTTTTGGACTTCCACCTCCACCAGAGATATGGGCTATGAGACTCTCCTATCGAATTTGTCTGTGCAGACAAAACAGAAGGATTCCTTCAGCCGAAAACTGACCTTATCTGATTAATTCAAAGGTCTTTAACTTTAGTTGGGTGGAAGATGGGATTTAGCCCTCCTTGTTTCCTGTTGATCTGTAGTGAAATATAATTTGTCTGTTTTGTCTATTTGTCGATTTAATTCTTGTACTATTTTTTTAGCACAAAAAATTGATTTAAATCAAGCATTTTGGCTATTTTAATAAAATAATCCTGTTGATTCGAATCAACTTCTCCGGTAAAACTATCAAAGGAGTATCCATTAGTAACTTTCGCTTTAATGATTTTTCTTGTTCTCAATAGAGATTTATCTTTCTGATTAAGACGAAAATATGTAACGCCGTCACAATTAAATTTATTCCATGATTTAATTATTATTCGGGAACCATCATCGAGTAGTAGAATAAGCTCATTATTCTCTGCGCAATTACCTATATTAAACATTTTGACGTAGAGGTCTTTTATCGAAAAATCAGGCTCAATGAATGGGCAGATTTTAAATCCTATTGTTTCATTTTCGTTAACACAAAAAATTGATTTAGAAGGATAGATCGTTGTTTTACCATCCATTTCATCAGTTGATGAGATAATTATAAGAGAATCTGGAATTGTATCTTCTGTTATGACTTTTTGGCAAAGAATATCCTGAAGCATTAATGGCAGGATACTCATTAATAAAATTTTTCGAAACATATCAATTGTTGTTTTGTGTTTATCCAGTATCTTTAAATTGATTAAGCCAGACGACTATCATGAAACCCCTTTCCTTCAACTCGCCTGGCCCATTCGGTCCGACTCATCTGAAACTTTTTTCCTCAATTCTCCTATTATCTTATCCCGCTTAATCAATTCGTTTTGCAGGAATTCTATGATACCGTCCTTCTTTATGCATTCCTTACAAAAGCCATATTGAGTTTTAACTTCTTCAACGGTAAGAAGATCATCACCGGTTAAAAGCCAGCGCGCATCTATATCTGAATAGGCCTTCAGAAATATTTCAAGAAATTGAGAGTTGGGTTTTTGCTTTCCGGACAAGACAAAACTAACAGTTTGTTGAGATCCACACCCGAGTTCTACCAAATCAATGTTTTTGATTTTTTTGTTCTCACAAATGATTCTTATTCTATCACTTAGACTCATTAATAAAATAAATCATGAAATATTTGTTTTGTCTTATGAAATATTTTATATTCGTGTCATAATACTATCAGAAAGTTATCATATAAAACTATAAAAAACAATACCTATTTAATATGACCACTGGTGAATTAGAAAAACTCAGGAGCAAACTCCCTAAACGATACAGGATGATACTCTGGCAAAGGCTTAACAGATACAGCCTTTCTGCCATCAGCAGTGTGCTCAGAGGCGACTACAACAATACCGAAATCATAGATGCAGCCATCCAGTTGGCAGAGGAACACCAGAACGAGATCTCAATGCATTCAAGAAAAATCGAGAACCTATGAGACCAGTAAACCTACCGGCCGGGCTTGAGGACCGCGGCGTTGAAATATATATCTATAAAGGTGACCTTAGGGTAATATACAACAGTCAGATAATCCCTTTCTCTGGTTTACCTGAAAAAATACGCGATATATTCTCGCAGCATATGCTTGCGAACAAAGCTGCCCTGATATCGCTCCGTAATGATTTTAATCTCAGCGATGCCAGCGACATGCTTATACAGTACATCAAATGCAATTTCGGCAATTTCGATGGTCAGCCCGACATGAACGAAGATGGTATTATGATCTCCGAATGCTGGGACTGCGGGAACCGGGGAACATGCCCGGGTGAGGGAAGGGTATGCAGCCGGCTGCAGGGAAAAAACGGGATGCTTACCAGGCGCGAAACAGAGATCTTCTTCCTGCTCATCGACGGAAAATTCGACAAAGAGATAGCTGCTCATTTTGAAGTGAGTCAGGCAACCATCGAAACCCAGCTTAAGAATATCCGCGAAAAGCTCGGGTGTAACAATCGCATAGAGATAATGAATTTCGCGCTTAAGCACAGGCTTATGATAATCTGACTTCCACCAAAACCAGCATATATGGGAACCTTTAGTGAAAATGCAAAACCATGGCTTCGCAGCATCATCGCTCAGCGTAAATTGCTGATCCGGATCAACAGGAGCCATATTGACCAGGTTAAAGCACAAACAGCAATCAGCCGTTTAGAGACTCAGCTTAATGCCTATCCCTACGATAATGATATTTACCTGGCGAGATTTATTAACCGGTTTTCGACCGATATAGAAGCGATACTCCCGGGAGGAGGTTCGCCATCGCAAAAATCGCGGCAGAGCGAATGGACCCGGATAAAAGTTTCGTCACTCCTGATATCACAACCCTCATTAACATAGCAATACCATGGAAATTATCGGGCGGAAAAACCTTCTGATGACCAAGAATGCACTCCAGAATTATCTGAATAAGTGCACTGTCGATGCCCTGAGAGCTGATGCCAATGATGTTGCCGCGCTTGATAAGGAAATATCTGACGCCGAAGATCTTATAAAAGCTATAGACATTAACCTGGAACGCGAAAAAATAAAAGAGGCATAAGGGTAAAAACAGAGACAGCGATTAAACGACTTTATGCCGAAGCTATGTCCGCTCCGCTCTGAAAGAGGGCGGTAGCGGCATAGGAAACCCTAAAAGCAATGGAAAACAATACTAACATCCTGAAAGCTCATTATCCCTTTTCCTGCCCTATATGCGGGCATCCGGTAAAGAAGGGCGACAATTATTGTGAAACCGAAGGAGCAGTCACCTGCCTTTGCGTGCTTCCGGTCCGCAGGCTCCGACCCCTGATCAGCATCAGAACTCTCAAAGAAAAACGGGCATGAAAAACCTTCTGAACCTTATACACAAAAACAGGGAGCTTCAGGACGAGGTTACCAGGCTAAGAAAAGAAAACCTGAAAATGCGGCTTGACATCGAGGTGCTTATCGATTTTCCGGAAAGAGAAGCGGCAAAAGCTATCCGTTCGAAATATCGTCAACAACTCAATAAAATGTTCTTCGGACCATGACAGTAAACGAGGTAATTAAAAAGTTAAGCATGGAAATGGCAGTGGCGCTCGGCGAGCTTGACCATCTGCCTACCTGCCGCCGGTATATCTCTATGGCTCTCTCGATAGGTATAGAGCATTACACGAAAGATATGGAGGAGATAGTTGTGATGACCCACCAGGGAGAGGAAGTTGCCCGATTCAAGTGCGTTACGGAGGTTGAACGTAAACTGGGCATCAAGCAGAGTTATGTTTCAGCGGTCCTCAATGGAACACAGCACAGCGCGGGAGGTTTCTTGTTCATCAAGGCCCGCGACAAGGAGCTTATACCTGAGAAAAAATCAGCATAGAATGAAACTAAAAATCATAAATAATCCTGAAACCATGATCACGCATAACGATCTTTTGCAGATGTCTACGCACCTCAGAGATGCTATGAATAAGGAAGAACTTCATACATCTCAGACAGGCAGATTCCTTAACCTGAATCCCATGTATGTTTCTTTAGCGCTTAATCCAAAACACTTCGATTCTCTGAGCCTGGTTGCTAAAACCCGTCTTCTTGACTGGCATATTTCCGGTGAAAAAATTTCTGACTTTAAGATCCCGGAAGGAGAAGAGATATGGCAAAAGGTTAAACCGGTAGAAAATCAATCTCCGGGCACGGATCCGAAGCCGAAGAAACAATCAAAACGCAAGCCGCCTCAAAGACTGATGAAGGATCCTGCACCGGTCAAAGAGGAGGAAACCGGAAGGATTCAGGAGGTTGTAAAGGATAAGAACATTGAAAAGGATCCTGTACCGGCTAAAGTAAAAGATGCCGAAAAGGATCCCCCTCCTTCTGAATCTACAGAAATAAAAACCTTCAAAGGAGAGATCCTTGAAAGTAATCCCGAGACAGCACGGCTCCGGGTAGCTCTCGACATTGAAATTAACCTTGTATTAAACGGGCAGAAAATTCAACTCCGATAATCTATGCCATATATCGACCAGCAAGAGATCCTTAACGCTTCCCATGGCGGACTGGACATAATATTATCCTATTATCCCCAGGCAAACGACAGCCTGAAAACAAACAGAAAAGAATTTAAGATCCGTGATGAACGGACACCATCAGCCAGGCTAAAGCAACTTGCGGACGGCAATTGGGTTGTAACCGACTTTGGTGATGATGGCACCCCGCGCAACGCGATCCAAGTATGCATGAAGGAGGATGAGATAACCTACCGTGAGGCTATAGTAAAGCTTGCTGCCAGGTATAACCTTGGAGGGATCAATCCCGAGATCAACAAACCCGGATTTGAAAAGAGACCTGCAGCTGCAGATGAAAAAGAGGGAGAGATGTATTTTGATATAAAGGAGGAGATGACTGATGCCGAGGTGGCTGAACTCGGTCCGCTGGTTAACCGCGATGTATGCAAGAAATATAATGTCTATGCTCTCAATAGCTTCACTTATATCAAAAACCGCGAGGCTCAGATTACGACCAGTAACGATAACTACCCAATCTATATGGTCGACCATGGGGAATTCAAAAAGATCTACCAGCCTAAAAATCCTGATAAGGCTTACAGGTTCAGATATTCCGGTACCAGGACTAAAGACTATGTAAATGGTCTTGCCCAGGTGAAAAAGGCATTTGATGAGTTGAATATTGAATATGATCCCGAAAGCAATGATCCGGATAAAAAGAAGATGCAGAAACTAACGGAGATAATTATTGCCTCCGGGGAGCGTGATGCTCTTAATATAGCCGGTCATGGGTACCAGGTAATATGGATGAACTCCGAATCGCAGATAATGGATGCAAAGCTCTATTCCGAGCTTACAAAGATGACCGAACATATTTATAACCTGCCCGATATTGATGCAACCGGTCGCAAGCAGGCATTCAAACTCGGACTCCAGTATCTCGACATAAGAACGGTATGGCTTCCGCAGCGCCTTCGCGAATATCACGATAACCGCGGTAAGCCCAGGAAGGATTTCCGCGACTATGTTGAACTATGGCCCAGGATCGAAGACTTCAAGAAGCTCATGCGCGTTGCAATGCCAATGCGTTTCTGGGATGAGCAGTATGGCGATGGCGGCATAAAATACTTTTTTAATAACGAGCAGGCATATCATTTTTTGATGGCTAACGGTTTTTACCAGCTCGAGAATAAGAACCTCCGCGAAGGTATGATGTTCATTCATATGAACGGCAATATTATAAGAGAGGTAGATGCGGAAGACTGCCGTAAGTTTATCCAGAATTTTATGGCGGACCGGTACCTTCCCATACCTCTCCGCAATACTGTTCACCGGAGTAACCAGTTAGGCGATTCGAGCCTCAGGGGACTGGATGAGATAAAGCTCGACTTTACCGATTATGACAAGACCACACAATATCTTTTCTTCGTTAACCGCACCTGGAAGGTGACTCCCAGAGGGATCCTCGAGCTTAAACCCGGAGAGGTTGACCGCTATGTCTGGGAAGAAGAAGTAATTCAGCATAAAGTCAGCAAGAAAGATCCTCCGTTCACTATAAAATTCAATGGCGAGGATAGCGAATATGAGATCGATATTAACAATACTGATAGTATTTTTTTCCGCTTCCTGATCAATGCCTCGAGGATCCATTGGAAAACCGAATTCTTTACCAGGGCAACCGGCAGCCAGGATGAAAATAAGGCATACATAAAGGAGAACCGGTATAATATATCAGGTAAAAGGCTCGATCCTGATGAGTCCTGGGAACAGAGGCAGCACCTCATTAATAAAATATTCAGCATCGGCTACCTGCTCCACCGATACAAGGATCCCGCCCGTCCCTGGTGCGTGTTCGCAATGGACAATAAAATCACCGAAACCGGCGAGAGCCATGGTCGTAGCGGTAAGAGTCTTTGCTACCGTACCATTAGGTATTTCATGAAGAGCGTTACACTCAACGGGCGTAATCCGAAGCTTACTGAAAACCCTCATGTTTTCGACCGCATTACAGAGCATACAGATTATGTGCTTGTCGATGATGCGGACCAGTACCTGAATTTCGGGTTTTTCTTCAATGCCTTGCAGGGCGATATGGAAGTTAATCCAAAGAATAACCAGAGTTATGAGATCCCCTTTGAACATGTTCCGAAGTTCTGTATCACTTCAAATTTCACCCTCCGGAATATTGATCCGAGCACCGAAGGGAGAATTTTGTACACGGTTTTCAGCGATTATTACCACGTACGCACGGAAGGCGAAGATTATACCGAAGATTTCACAATACGCGACGACTTCGGAAAGGTTCTATTTAACGATTATAATGAAGAAGAATGGAACGACGACTTTAATTTCTTTGCTGCCTGTCTGCAGTTTTACCTGAGCGTTCCCAGGGAGATAAAGTTAAATCCACCGATGGATAATGTCACAAAGCGAAACCTACGTACCGAAATGGGAGAGGCATTCAAGAACTGGGCAGATGTTTATTTCGATATGAAGGAGGGCAACTGCGACAGACTTATAGAGCGCGACAAGGCTTTTAAAGATTTCGAGGAGAAAAGCGGGCAGCACAAATGGACCACCAACAAGTTCACCAAGGCTCTGAAAGCATGGTGTCGCTACACCGAATATGTCGAGAAGTTTAATCCTGACCAGTTCCGGAACAGCTCGGGGCGTATAATCAGGAAGGTAAATAATGAGGCAGCCGAGATGATTTTTGTTCAGACCAGGGCGATCAGCGCCGAGCTGCTTATTGAAGCCTCGAGCCAGGAGGCGGAAGTTGATGAAGAAACAAAACCATTTTAAACCCAAACAATATGAAAGTAAAAGATTTGATAGAGGAATTAGAAATTTGCGACCCGGAATCAGAAGTACGTTTCAGCATTATGAGTTATAAAGGTTCAAGTGAAGGATTAGATTTTAAGATAAAAGAGGAAAATAATGGGATTGTAATTATAGAACATGATAGTCAGGAATTCGAAAAAGTGCCTCCAGAATGGAAATTATTATCGACAGAGACTAAAAATTCACTTCTTGGTAATTGGCCAATATACGAAAGGAAGAATATTAATCCGCGAGTTCGTTTAAAATTATATCTGACTAAACCTTCTATAGAGTTCGGTTCTGATATCAAATTAAATAGAGTGGCTTTCATCAAGTCGGTTTCTCTCTCAGGCAGAATTGAAGGATTTTTTGAAGACGAAGAGGATAATATCTGGTCTTGTATGGAATATGAACTTCCTTTATTTTTTTCAGTATTTCCGATATAGAAGTTAACCCTCTCACAATTCAATATTTATGTACATCCCGGATATAGTACGTGAAAAAGCCAGGGATTTCGAGGAGAAAGACCTTCAGGATTATTTTGTACGGGTTCAGAACCTCCTGGCAGGGATGAAGCCTGGCGATCAGCTTATAATTGGAAATATTGCCAAAGCATCCAACTTCGAACTGTTCCTTGAATGCTGCAAATTTTACATGCGTCAATACGAATGGCAGGATGGTCTGAGCTTCGGACGTGGCTTTAAAACGCTCACCAAATATGACCTTGCTTTTATAAAAGGTAAAAAAAGTAAGTACGAAAATGTAACTCCGTAACCATGGTCCTTGATGCAAAACATTTATATAAGGAAGAGACAGGATCCTTCCCGGTCGATGAAGAGGAGGTCGAGTTTATGTGCTGGAGATCTAAAGGGCAATGGGTGATTGATATAGAAGACGCAGAAAGGCTTGAGCTTTTCGGACGACAGAGCCTGATCACGCTCACCCGTCCGGATCCGGATTACCTGGAATGGCTTGAAAAAAAAGTAATGGAACTATTAAAATGAAAGAAACAATGAAACCTGATCTGAGATATAAGGCATTTTTTTACTGCCTGATGGGGATACTATTGATCATCCTTTACCTGGCAGTTTTCGGAACATAATAATTATCCTCAAATAAATTAACTATGAAAATGAAAATTACAAAAGAAACAGCCTTAAAGCTGTATTCAAAATCTGAGGACTGGTTTAAGACGGACCTCGAGAAAGCATTTGGCAGGGAGACATTCCTGGCTATAGACTACACTAACCTTAAGACTTTTGACGATTGCTGCAGGATATGCGGCACTACTGAAAAAGATTTCGAAAAGAAATGGGCGGACATTCCAGTCGATTTTCAGACTATCGCCTTTGAACGGCTCAAGATCATTAATCAGGCCATTAATGGGGAATGGGTGCCAGATCACTTTAATATCAATCAATATAAATGGGCGCCCTGGTTTACGGTTTCTTCTTCCGGGCTCGCTTTCTCGTTTTCGTACTACTACTTCGCTCTCACGGCGTCCTTCGGTTTCCGCCTTTGCTTTAAGAGTGAAGAGAAGTCAGATCATGCCGGGAGGAATTTCACCAGGTATTTTCAGGAATTTATAACAGGTAAAAAAGCTTAATAATGACAACTAAAAAGAAAACCACAAAGAAACCGGTATTTGATTATACTACAATCAAGACCCTTAAGGACGCCTTTAAAAAGGCAGGAGTAGATCCACAACTTAGACCAGATGTTTCAATGCTTTCTGAAAAGCACGGGGCTTTCCTGGTCACAGCATTTCTGCTTGCCATAGTATTTGAAGCTATTAATGATGGATGGGAACCCGATTACAGCGATCGTAACCAGACTAAATATTTCCCTTGGCCATGGGTTTCTTCTTCCGGGCTCGGTTTCTCGTATTCGCTCTGCAGCTGCGGTCTCGCGACTTCGGGCATCGGTTTCCGCCTTTGCACTGATACTGCAGATAAGGCGAAGTATATACTCGATCAGTTCCCGGACCTGTGTAAAGAATGGTTCCTGAACGTAAAAAAATAGATGATTATGGGTTGTATGTTGATAAAGCTGACAGTTTCTTCTTCCAGGCTCGATTTCTCGAATTCGAACTACAACTACGATAACACGAATACGAACATCAGTTTCCACCTATGCAATAATCTCAGCATAAACCCTGCCCGCATGGCAAAAAATAACGATCACCTTGAAAGAGCCCTGGTAGCTTGATGGCGAATGGGATCTTTTAAACGCAAAGGCATGAAAAGAAAAGGAAATTTATATCAAAAGATTTGTTCCATGGACAATCTGATCCTGGCTGACGACATTGCCCGCAGAGGGAAGGCAACTCAGCCCGGGGTGATATCACACCTGAAGAATAGGGAGCACAATCTGAAACAGTTGCAGATGATACTGATTAACAAGGCTTACAGAACATCTGAATATACCACATTTACAATCTTTGAACCAAAGGAAAGGATAATATTCAGGCTTCCGTATTATCCTGACAGGATCCTGCACCACGCAGTTATGAATATACTTGAACCGATATTTGTCTCAACATTCACAGCTGATACTTACAGCTGCATTAAGAAGCGCGGAATCCATGCTGCCATGAAATCTCTCAGAACTGCTCTGGAAGATAAGCCTAAGACAAAATTCTGCCTGAAGCTCGACATAAAGAAGTACTATCCAAGCATCGACCACCAGGCGCTGAAGGATCTGCTCCGGAGAAAATTTAAGGACCCGGATCTTCTGCAGCTGATGGATGAAATAATAGATTCTGCTGAAGGTTTACCGATTGGTAACTATCTGAGTCAATACCTTGCTAATTTTTACCTGGCATATTTTGATCATTGGCTTAAAGAAGTAAAAAAGGTCAGGTATTATTTCAGATATGCTGACGACATGGTGATTCTGGCTTCTGAAAAAGAGAGTCTGCATCAGTTGCTATCAGATATCAGAAGTTATCTCAGGGATAACTTGAAACTGCAGGTGAAAGATAATTACCAGGTATTTCCGGTAGATGACAGGGGAATTGATTTTGTTGGATATGTTTTCAGGCACAGCCACATCAGAATGCGTAAAAGTATAAAGAAGAATTTCGCCAGGGCTATTAAAGAAAGAAGAGGACAACAAAGTATTGCATCTTATGAAGGATGGGCGAAATATTGCAATAGCCGTAATCTGTTAAAAAAGTTCCACCATGCACAAATTCAGCCAATTTAATATAAAAACCAATACCAGGGGATTTGAGGGTGAGAAGATCAAAATAACTAAAATCCTCAATAAAGAGATCATCATCCATGATTTCAGGATCGAAGATTCCAAGGTATTTAAAGACAGGGGAACGTGTAAATGCCTGCACCTGCAGATATCAATAAATGAAGAGAAGCATGTTTTATTTACATCATCTTCGGGTTTGATTGAAGCCATCATTCAGGTGCCAAAAGACAGCTTTCCTTTTACTGCGACTATAATCCAGGAAAACGAGAGATACAGATTCACCTAATAAATTAGTTATAATAAATACAAAACTTATAATCTTTAAAAAACTATTATATGATACATGAAAGAGGTTACTGGCTCAGCCAGGAGGAAATACAGACTCATGAATTTGATGAGCAGCTGTGCAACGCGATAATAAAAAGGTACAATTCTGTAAGGCAGGCTGTAGATATCGGATGCGGTAACGGTAAATATACGATGGCTCTCATTGGTGCCGGCATTATTTGCACCGGGTATGATGGATCGCCCCTCACTCCGGAGATAACCAGGCGGGTTTGTAAAACTCTCGACTTTTCCGATCCGGTCGATATTGGTAAGTTCGACCTGGTATTAAGTCTGGAGGTGGGTGAGCATATTCCACGAAAGTACGAACAGGTTTTTCTCGATAATCTTGTGCGTGCTGCGAATGAGATTATAATAATGAGCTGGGCGGTTGAAGGGCAACCTGGTATTGGACACTTTAACTGCCGTGATAACGATTATATTATTGCCGAGATGTTCGCCCGAGGCTTTGACCTGGATTATGAATCGACTGATCATCTGAGAGAGCAGAGCTCGCTTCCCTGGTTTAAAAACACTTTAATGGTATTTACGAGATGAATGAACCCGTAACCGCAATCTTTTTTTCTTGCCGTAGGCTCGATCTTCTGCATAGGACTGTCGATGCCTTCGTTAAAGCCAATACTTATCCTCTCTACGATCTCATAATTGTAAACGATTCGGGCGACCCACGGATCCATGAGCAGCTTGAGGTTGAATATCCGCTTTATCACCTGGTTCTCCATGGTAAAAATGAGGGTTTGATAAAAAGTATCGATCTTGGTTATGCCAGGATAGGTACAGAATATTTCTTTCACTGCGAAGATGACTGGTTGTGTAACGGAAAAGGAGGTTTTATTGAAGCATCTTTGTCGATAATGCAGGAGCGGCCCGATATTGAAGAAGTATGGCTGGCTGATTATAATAAGCACCCGATGGATTCTAAATTCCACATTACGGCTGATGGAGTGCTTTATCTTCTTGCGTCGGAAAACATTGATGGCTGGCATGGCTTTACTACCGCGTGCGGACTTAAACGTATGAGCGACTACAGGAAGGTTGCGCCATATTCTGAGATCCCCTGGGAAAAAACCATCTGGCATCGAGAGCGTGCGATCGGAGAGGAATATCACAAGCTTGGATACCGGACAGCGGTGCTGAGTAAAGATTATGCCATAAATATAGGTATTGGAAAAAGTGAATATATAACCGGCTACGAAAAATGAAAATCGAAGTTTTCGCAATATGCTACAACGAGGAGATACTTCTACCTTACTTCCTGAGGCATTACTCAAGGTTTGCCGACAGGATAACCATTTATGACAACTACTCCACTGACTGCTCTCCTGAGATCTGCAGAATTAACCCCAGGGTTAACCTGGTGCAATACGACTCCGGGAATCAGATCCGCGATGATATCTATCTCGATATAAAAAACAACTGCTGGAAGGGATCCACGGCTGATTGGGTTATTGTTTGTGATATAGATGAGTTTGTCCTGGAGCTGTTTGCACCAACACCGATAGATGATTATACGGTTATTATGCCCGACTGGTGGGAGATGGTAGGCGAGCGGATCCCGAGCGGACCAGGACAGATCTATGAAGAAATCTCCCAGGGCGTATGCCTTGGTCAGGCGTCGAAATGCGTGATGTTCCGCCCGTCGGCTATAAAAGAGATCAACTACGCCCCGGGAGCACACAGCGTTAGTCCGGTGGGTGATTTCAGGCTGCTGCAGACCTCCCAGATGGGCTTATTACACTTCAAAAACATATCGCTCGATTATGTGGTAAGCAGACATGCTCTCCTGGCATCGAGACTAAGCGATATAAACAAAAGGAACAACTGGGGCTTTCACTATGAGCAGAGCGCGCAGGTGATAGGGGATTATTACAGGAGCCTGCTGGAGAAGAGGCAAAGTATTTGGAAAGACAGGAGAAACCTTGGTTAATCCTTACCATTACAGCAGATTCATTATTTAACCCGCTACGGCGGGTTTTTTTATTGTTCCTGGTTTACTTTTTGAACTTTTTCCTTTAGAGCAGGCTGTCTGCTTTTTTCTGCTTTTTTGTTACTCTTAAAATCGTCGAAAAAAATGTAACTCTGTAACTACACTCCAAGAGATTTAAAATCAATAAGTTTCAGGTTACACTTTTTGGTTACACTTTTTCAAGGTTACAAAAAAAAGTGTAACCTTACCCTCTGAAAAGTGCCGGTTACATTTTTCAATCCGAAGTGTAACTCAAGGTTACATTTTGAGTGTAACCTACACAATAAAGATTATCAGATTATTATAACCGGAAAAAGGCACAGTTACACGGTTACACTTTTTTCGACAATTTCTGTTACCAGCTCATCAGAATTTAATAAAGCATCAAAGAACCCGGGACTATACGGTATAATGTTTAGTCCTTTTTTGCGAAATATTTGCTTCATAAATTTGATTTCTGTTTACAGGTTTTAGGTTAATTAAAGGTCAGGATCATGGAGTGATTTTTTTCAGGTTAATTTTTTGGGGAAAACTCGGAGGCTGTCATGCCGGCAGCCTCTTTTTTTATTGATTGTAATTCATATATTTGCAATTGTCGCTGTCTGTCACATAAAATAATTGTCCTTGACAAGGATCACCTCTTAATAATATTTTTATGGAGGAGCATTTCACTATTGATATTCCATGTAAGAGTTACATCAGATCCTACCTGGAAACAAATTGTGGAATACCTGCCGACCTGGCTAAGCTGCCGGATCTCCTGATTGAACTCAGGCGATGCCTTAAAGGAAAGCCCGGCGAGATGAACAGGAAAATTATTGCGAATTATCCCGACAACGTGAAAATCATTATCCCCACAAGGGTCTTTTACCGCGACGGCTGGGAGCTTAACAAGCAGAATATCCTGGAATTCAATAAATATGTTGAGATAAGGCTGAAATTCCTGATGAGAAATTTTATAGCGCTAAGCATTTTCATGGGTCTTTCGCAGACTGAGGCGATCCGGGAGTTTCAGGAGTCTTTCGGATTCGATGACCAGGTATGGGCATTCGACAGCATAAAGAAGGATTTTTACCGCAATAAAGAGGC
>DAOPZE010000030.1:0-8747 GCA_035353255.1 Candidatus Cloacimonadota bacterium | reverse complement strand
ATATCTGAAACAGAAGAGGACACCGATCATGGCATTCAATACAATTTCGAGGTATCCTGCAAAATTCCTAAGATACAATACAGTAACCGCGATCTCCTCGGGGATCTGAGGCGGCGAAAGCTGGTGATCCTTGCCCGCGACGGCAACGAAAACTGGTGGCTTGCGGGTCATCCGGGTACCTATTTTAAAATTGATGTCAACAGCGACACAGGGACCAACACCCAGGACCGCAATAGCGTTGATCTGAAAATATCCGCAAATCTGCCCATAGGAGCCGTTTTTGTCAATCCTCTAACATAACGGCATGATAATCAGTTGAGTTAATTTAATTTCTGTCCTTTTTTTGCCCGTTTCTGCTTTCTAACCTTGCAAAAACTGGCATGAATAACATCTATTTATACAGGCAGATACTCAAGGGCAAATGGTTCATCCATTATTCTTATGCCCTCTCCCTGGCTCCGCTACTGAGAAACTTGTTTGAAGGCAAGTCGATGGGAGATATACGCGACTGGAACAACAATCAGACAAATAACCTTGAAAACTCCGAGGGCAGGGAACAATTCCCTGTAATGGCGGGATCTTCCGCTTCGGGTGTGTCTGTTTTCTCGAAATATGATGATGCTCCTGAGGGAAGCGTCGCCCTGGTACCGCTGAAAAGTGTCATGGTGAAATATGGCACCTTGTGTGAGTATGGTACAGAAGAGATTGCAGGTTTCATGTTGTCTGCAGCTGCCAGCAAAAAAATCTCTGCAATAGTGCTCGATATCGACTCCGGGGGCGGATCAGTTGATTCCATCCCTCCTATGCTTGAGGCAATAAGGAAAATTCAGGTACAATACAACAAACCGGTTGTTGCCATGGCAGATCTGTGCGCTTCGGCAGCATATTTTGTTGCTGCACATTGCGACAGGATCATTGCAAATAATAACCTATCATCAGAGTTTGGTAGTATAGGCGTTATGATGCAATGGTGGGACGTTCAGCCCTATTATGAAAAGGAAGGATATGTCTTTCACAAGATATATGCCCCGGAGAGTTCTTATAAGAATCTTCCTTTTGAGAAAGCACTCAAGGGCGACTATGACATGATAAAGGAGGAGGAGCTCTCTCCCCTGGCAATCGGATTTCAGAATGCAATAAAAACAAAAAGAGGATCGAAGCTCGATCTGAAAATCGAAGGGATCCTGAACGGACGAATGTTCTATGCCGAAAACCAGAAAAATCCGAAGCTCAGTGCTAAGGATGTCGGACTGATCGACGAGGTTGCGGACCTCGAGAGGGCAATCTCGCTGGCAAAGGAACTTGCAGAAATGAAAGAAATATTTTCCGAGATATGAATAAGAAATTAGGAAAAATAAGACAATTAATCGCCAGGACACTCGGCATTGAGTCGAAGTTTACCCTGGCTGAAAACGGGCATCTTGATATAAAAGAAGAGGAGCTCATCAGGATCCGGGAGGAATACGGCGAGGATTTCGTCGGGAAATTTGAAAAGCTTCTTAGTGAAGAAAAAGAAGATAATCATCTGAACAATAATCAAATTCAATCAGAAATGCCAAAAATGCTAACGCTGGCGCTTATATGCGCCGCTCTTGGAGTTAAGGAGCTGCAGTCCGCCGATGACGGTTCTGTGAGCCTTAACGAGGAGCAGCTTAACAAGCTTGAAGCTGAACTGAAAAAGCTTCAGGATGAGAAAGCTGCTGCTGAATCAAAGGAGGCTGCTGCAAATACCGCAAAGGATACTGCAGAAAAGGCTCTTTCCGACGCCGTAACGGCGATGGACGATCTGGATGCAACCGTGAAGGAAGCCAAAACACCGGCTGAAAAAGTGGAAGCAATCCGTACGAAGCTGGCTGCAAAGCCCGCTGTTATTCCGGCACAGAACCTCGGCGAAGATGGAAAATCAGAACAGAGGATCGAAGGAAATGATGAAGTAAACAACTACATCAAAAGCAATT
This sequence comes from Candidatus Cloacimonadota bacterium, assembly GCA_035353255.1. Classification (GTDB taxonomy): domain Bacteria; phylum Cloacimonadota; class Cloacimonadia; order Cloacimonadales; family Cloacimonadaceae; genus PHBP01. The sequence continues at coordinate 6,789 of DAOPZE010000030.1, read as the reverse complement.
TCTAACCAAATACTTATAGCCGTGGATTATACAAAACCCATCAACATTGTAGACGTCAATAATACTGCCGTCAAATATGCCAACATGCTCAAGGGATTGAATATGATGGCAGTGGCAGAAGTACTGGCTAACTGCCAGCCCATTTTTGGCGTCAAGGATTCAATCAAGCTCGGCAAGGTTGAACACGGGAGCATATCGAAAAAATATGACGGTACCTTTACAGGCGATGCTTCTGTAGGAACCATTGTACCGAGAACTCTTACCGTTTACCCGGTAGTCGCTGAACTTGCCGACGAGCCTGAAAGGTACCGCCGGAGTTTCATTGCCGAAGTTGCAGGCAACATGTGGGCTCAGAAGCACCCGTTTGAGCTCTGGATCATCCAGCATGGTATCAATCTCGCATCAGAGGAGCTGTTCTATGCTCTTTTCAACGCCAAATATGACAGCTCAGCTCTCAAAAAGGCGCTCACCGATTCTTTCGACAGCTGGAATGCTGTGATAGATGCTGACATTGTTGCAGGATTAATCTCTGCAGCCGAGAAAAACCTTTACGTTGGTGATGCTGCAATAAGCCGCTCCAACGCAGGTGAATACCTCCTGGACATGTACCGCAGCCGTCATGCCGCACTCAGGAACCGCGATCTGAACATGTGGATCAGCCTTGATGTTGCCGACATGTACGATAACTGGTACAGGGATGAGCATGATGCTCCTCCGTTTGTTGATGCTTCCGGTCTGATGAAACTTGAAGGTGCAAACGGTCGCGTCAATCTTATCCGTAGTGCTGCAATGCCTACCGGAAGCCAGAGGGTGATCCTCACCACACGCGAGAACATGGTATATGGTACCGACAATATTGCCGACCTGAGGTCGATGAAAGCATTCGAGTCGGGTAATCCTTACCTGTTCACAATGACGATGAAATACGTCTGGGGCTGCCAGTTCGTATCTGTCCATGAAAGAGAGTTTACCGTTAACGATCTCGCAGCATACGGAAGCGATTCAGGATCAGCATCGTCATAGTTTACAATTTTCTAAAAATCTAAGGATATGGATTTTGTAAACATAGATAAAAACCTGCCCAACGGGGAAAATATGGGAGGACTGGCTCAATTGTGCATCTTCGGCTTATGGGAAGATGTTGCAACCTGGCCGACAGCTCCTGTAAATCCGCTCGATGTAGAAGCCAATGGCGAATGGGTTGGTGATGTGGTTATGAAAGCCGGGAAAAATGCTTTCACTTTCTACAGCACCGACGACACAAGCGAGCTTAAGATCAACCCCGTGGGAGAACAGGATGGAATGTCGTTTGAAGAGGAATTATCCATCTTCAATCCGGGGCTTAAAAAGAAGCTTCTCGGTTTCATTTCGGCTGCGAAAAATGAAAACCTCTTCTTCATAGTCCAGGACAGTGAAGGTCAGTGGTACCTTCTTGGCGACGACAAGAGAGCTGCTCACATGGTATCAGGTGAGGTTGGAACAGGTAAGGCAAGCGCTGACCGAAAGGGAGCAAGCCTTACATTCAAGTTCAAGACAAACACTCCACGGGCATATGTAGGTGATGTAACTACGCTGCTCGGCGAGTCATCAGGATAAACCTCCCGTTTGAATGCTGTATCTATCATCCCGCCCGGTGAAAATCAGGCGGGATTTTCTTTGTCCTTTTTTGCCCGAAATACTGCCTTTATTTTCGTGGGCATGATCTATTTCTTTACTCCATATTCTTTTGAAAAGAAACTATTCGAGGCATATGATAAATATATGTCGTTGATCGGAGAGCAGGACTGGGCATGTTTTTTAGATGGAGATACTGCATTTCTGAGATCAGATTTCGGATTCAGGTTAAAGGAATATACGGAGCGTTATCCTGATACCGGCATGTTTATTTGCTACGCATCGCGCTGTCATTATCATTTTCAGCAGGTCAACGGCGGGGCTGACATGAATGATCCTTCGATCCTGAGGCATAAGGATATTTGCGATGATATAGATGCAAAATACCGGGGTCAGGTTCAGGACGTCCACCGGCGGGCTGCCGGTCACCTGTTGATGATCCGAAAATCTACCTGGAGCAGGATCCGCGGGACCATCATATTACGCACCGTCAATAAAAGGATCCTGGGAGTAGATACACAGATAAGTTACTCCTTGCTGAAAAACGGGTTTTCTATCCGGTTGATGCGAGGCATTTATATACTACACTACCTAAGAATGAAAGAAGGTTTTGATTTTAAAGGGCATCTGTTATGAGTGGTAAGATTGTACTTATAACACCTGACCGCAACGACCGCCCGGAGCTGCTAGACCATTGCAGGTACCAGATGGGTCTGCAGACTATGAAAGCCGAGCATCTTATTATCAATTTTGAACCAAAGCCCGGGGTTGTTGACATTGTTCCAAGGGTAAAGGAAGGGATCCGACAGGCGCAATCCCTGAGAGCAGAATACTGCCTGATAATTGAGAACGACGATTATTACCCTGACAATTATATTGAAATCATGGCGAAATACCTGGACCGGTTCGGTATAGTTGGATCCAACAGGACGATTTATTATTCCCTGCAGTTCAACTGCCTGAAAATTATGAATCATCCGGGTAGATCTTCACTCTTTCTTACCGGTTTCAGGATTGATGCCCTCAAGCTATTCTCATTCCCTGCAGACACTATGCTTTATTTCGATATCTTTTTATGGGAGAATATCAAAGCAAGGAAAGGATTTGCATCATTTCCTTATACACCGATCGGCATGAAGCATGGCTTGGGATTCACTCCCGGGAATTTTCATAACGGTATTGTGAATGGGAAAAAAATGAATGGAATGATGCAGGATCCGCAGAGAAAATGGCTCCAGGCTCATACACGAAAGGAATCATTTGAATTTTACCAGAATTTCATGCAATGATAGATGTCGTTTATGTGCTCGGAAGTGGATCCATCTGGAATAATAACGAGATCCGTTTTTCGCTCCGGTCCCTTGAAAAGAACCTTCAGGGATTCCGGAATATATGGGTTGTCGGGATCCGCCCTGAATGGATAAGAAATATAAGGTATATTGAATTCGGTGATGAATTAAAAAATAACGCTGACGGTAATATAGCAAGGAAACTGCTCAGGGTATGCCAGGAGGAGGATCTCACAGATGATTTCCTATTTATCAATGATGATCATTTTGTAATTAAGCCCGTCAATGCATCCGACATTCCACCTTTTCATAAGGGAGATCTGTCGCGCCTGCCGGATGAGTATTTTCAGCATTCGTTCTGGAGGGGAAGGCTTTTCCGGACCAGGAATATTTTGATTTCAAAGCACCTGCCGGCGCTTCATTATGACTGCCACGCTCCCATGGTTATTAACAAGCAGAAATTTCCGCAGGCGATATCACAGTTTGATTTTGAGAAAAATATAGGTTACACGATGAAGAGCTTATATGGCAATGTGATCTATGGCAAAGATGGAAAGAGGCTCAATGGTGAGAAGGTTACTATTTTCAAGAAGATGACCACCCATGAGATAAAAAGGCATTGCATCCGGGCTATGTTTGTTGCTGTGAACAATGCCGGGCTTAATGCATCATTCAAGCAGTGGCTATATGAAGTTTTTCCGGATCCCTCCAGATATGAGGAGGGAGGATCGACCAGGGAAGGATTTGTAGAAATAATTGACTGGCTTAATGGTGACAAGGATTATGCGAAAGGATCTGAACTGTTTGTCAAATACGGGAAATCCAGAAAGATCAAAAAATTTATCAGCAAGCATGAGACCATGGGTCGCCAGATGAAGCTTGAGCACCATATGAAAGAACTACTTAATTATTTATAATCATGGAAATAAAGACAAAAATCAAGACCTGGCTCGATAGTGGTCAGGATTACCAGGAGGGGCTGGAGCTCCTTCATGAGGTCGGAATAAAAAAGCATAAGGTTTTCGGCAAACTCTCGAAGGGTGAGTCGAAAACAAGGCATGAAAAGCTGGCATATCTGCTCAGTAAGGAATTAGGACTCAGGGAAGTTCCTGCTCCCAGGAAGATTGTTAAAAAGCAGCCGGCAACAAAGCCGGTCCTGGAGAAACCGAAAAAGGAAACAGAGAAAAGCCCGGAAGAGAGCGGGAAAGAACCTGAATCGCGGTATAACCTGATAGGTAAAGATGAAGATATCAATGATTATCCTGGTGAAATAAAAGGAATCATCATTGAATATTCAAATCTGTACAAGGAGAGAAGCATTACTCAGAAAGAGCTTTTGGAATCAGGTAATTCCAATGAGGCAGCGATAGTAACGAAAAGAGCGGAGATCGTGAGTAAGATCTCTTCAAATTCCGAAAGGATGGAGGAGCTTTATAAGGCATTCAGGGATTTTAAAGAGACCGGCAAGATCCCCGGGGGAAAAGAGAGCGATGAGAATGTCGAAGTAAAATCTATCGAAGAGCTCAAAAGGCTTAAGAAAAACCTCCAGGCTTCGATTGTCAAGGATAAGAACCAGCTGCTTTACAAGACTAAAACAAAACCATCCAGCGGCAAAGAGAGTCCCATGCCTGATGGTCCGCGCCGGTTCCGCCTGGAGAAACGTGTGAAGCAGAAAGAGGCAGAGATAGAACGTCTCGATATGGAAATTGCGAAACTTGAATAATAATGAGAAAAGGACTTGAAGATGAGAAATATGAGCTTATCAAGGCACATATTTTAAATCCCGCTGACTCGCCCCTGAATCCGCAGCAACAGGAACAGCTTAACAGGATCCTGTCGATGGCTGGTACCCTGGACCGTTATCCCATTGCCAAGCATGCGGTAGCTATCCACATGAAAAAATATAAGGGACTGAAGAGGACCCAGGCATACGATGACTGTGATATAGCCAGACGATTATTTCCGACGATCCACAACAATTATTACGAGTTCTGGCAGACCTGGCTTATTAATGATATTTCGGAGAGCATCCGTCGGTGCAAGAATTATCACAATGTCAAGGCTGAGCGTGTCATTGCTGCCTTATATAATGTCATGGCAAAAGCTATAGGAGAGAAACCTCCCAAGGATATTGATCCGAAGCTGATGGAGCAGCACAATTTTATCCTCACAATCAACATCAACGGACTGCCGACGAATGTCAACCTTATGGAATTTCTTGATCTGCCAAAGACAGCCAGGAAGAAATTGACTGATGCGCTTATTACTGACATTGACGAGGAGGATGCAGAAAAAATAATCGAATCATGACTGAAGCAATAGCTCTAAATAAGGTCCAGCAGGTATCAGTCATTCAGTCGGCGAAAAATAAAGTAGACATATGGGGCCGTGGTACAGGTAAATCCTTCCTTGTGGGATGGGATGTCAATATGATAAACCGCCTGATGCCACGTGCAATCGCTGCGGTTACAGGTCAGACGTATGGTCAGCTTCTTACCAGGACGCTGCCTTCGACCTTCAAATTCCTTGAGAGCCTGGGATACAAGCGTCACATCGACAAGAATGACCCGGGCAATTATGTAATAGGCGTGAGACCACCAGCCCATTTCCATGCTCCTCTGGAGAAAGTAATGAGATATGACAACGTAATCTCATTCAGTAATGGAAACTCCCTGCTGATGCTAAGTCAGGACAGGGCAGGGTCTGCTCGGGGTCCTAATGTGGACTATGAGATACTCGACGAGGCTATTACGATCGACAAGGAGCGTTATGACCAGGAAACATCACCTACCAACAGGGGCAATGAAGAGATTTGGGGGAGCAGATCGAGATCACCTGTTCCCTGGCATCACGGCTTCCATTATGTCTCAAGTATGCCGTTTTCCAACAGTCAGAAATGGCTGCTCGATTATGCAGATTATTACCAGGCAGAAGCAGAAATTCCACTTCTAAGCATCTGGAACAGGATCGTTAAGCTGCAGTTGGAGCTTATTCCGGCTGCCAGGGATAAGAATGCAAAATTATTTCAGAGTATCTGGAATGAGACTATCCGCCTGAAAAGACAGATCCTTCCCTTTGTATCAAAGGAAGGGATGCTCTTTACCCTGGCAAATGCCTTTGACAATCTTGAAAATGTCGGAATGGGATATATCCTGAGGGAGTTTGATAAGCAGACGCTTTTGACCTTCCTGATAGAGATTATGAATATGGTCCCTGATAAGGTTGAAGATTGTTACTATGCTATCAATGACCACGTTCATATCTATTACAATAGCAGTAATGACAGTTTTATCAGAGATTATGCCCAGGATACAGCTTTCGATTTTAATAAGCTGAGCGTTCATGATTCACGTTTTGATCTGGATTGTAATGCTAATCTTCCCCTGGAGATAGTCCCAGACTGGGGAGCAAAGATCTGTCTGATATCAGTTGCCCAGGAAGGATCATGGGATTTTGTAAGTGGCGAGCGAAAGCCTGTTGATAATGTGATCAATGAATTCCACGTCAAGCCAGGCGATACAGAGACAGTGATGATAAACGAACTCATTGATGGGTTCTGCAAATATTACGCGCCTCATGTCAAGAAGCATGTGAACTACTACCGTGATCGTTATGGTGACAGCCGTCAGCCTAATGCTAAGAGTGCAAAGAGTTATAATGAGCAGGCTATTGACAGGTTGATACACAATGGATGGACAGTGGATAGTATCGTACATCGGGGAATGGAACCACCACAGCATGAGAAGTATCTGCTGTGGATGAACATACTGAAAGGGAATGATCCTAAGTATCCTGCCATACGGTTCAATGGTATGAAATGTAAATATACTTTGATCTCAATGAACAATACCAGGGTCATCGAGGATAAGGGTAAGTTCGCCAAGGA
>DAOPZE010000029.1:0-22474 GCA_035353255.1 Candidatus Cloacimonadota bacterium | reverse complement strand
CAATGTGGATTACACAGTGCAAAACCTTGGTGCTCACTCCAGAGAGATACGCCTGCTGGCAAAGGTCTTCGACGCCAGGTCGCAGGAGATCGGCAGCGCTATGTTCATCATCGAGGTTCCGCCCAGAGCCAAACAGGAACGTAACAAGCTCTTCGACGACCTGAACCGTGCCCTCGCTCCGGGAGAGAAACCCGCCGGAGCGGATGTCAGATTCTATCCGAGGAAGGTGTTCTAGACTGCTCTGTCAGCATCTAACCGAATCCGGATTCCACTATGAAGCCAGGATTGACCAAAACTCATCGTAGGCCAATTTCTTATACAATCTTCAGTAACTGTCCCTGAAAAGGTAAAACTGTCCCCCCTTATATATATGAGGGGTTGTCTCCTCCCGTGCTTTGAATAGCATGAGAGTTCTTTGTAAGTGTATAGTGTGGAAATCGGTTAGCTGTTTTTACATAAGAAAGCTCAAAAAAGAGAAGGAGAGCAACAGAGAAGAGAAGAGTGTAGTTAAGCATGGAGTTCAAAACGCCGTAGCTGGTCTTGAATTGTTGTCTTGTCTTGAAAGGCGATTTGGACTTCATACTGCAGTTGCTTGCCTATCTGAAGCTTAGCTATAAACTGAGGCTGATCGTTTTGAAGTCCAAGACGGTACTGAGACGATTTATAACTTAAAAGACTATTTAGCCGTCTTGAACTCCAAACATAGACTTGGCTGTAGCGGCTGAGGGAAAAATTACGCTTGTTATTCAAGGGAAAATATCCTATTATCTCTCGACACATGACTTTGACAGAGTGTGTCAGGGTGACCGGATCATCCTTAAGTGATTCGGTAATGAGCCACGATCTCGTGTTCTATCTGGTTTGAACCTGGGAGATCTTATGAAGAAGTTGATCTGCTTTGCTTGGTTGATTGCTTCCTTTTCGCTGGGGTTGTCTTTCCCGCAAGCCCAGGGTGCGGTGGGAAGTGCGCTTAGGATCGACCAGCCCAATGAGCGTGACATTCGGGTGACTCTGGATCTCAACGGCATGGTTCGTGAAGCGGTGGGTGAGGTATCCTTCCCGCCGGAACTGCTTCCCTATTTACGGGAAGAGGGTGATCTTACCATGATTGTTATCCATCTGGTGGTTGCCGATCAGGGGAACTACCGGGCGGAGTGCAAGGTTTGGGAGTTTCGATCCGGGTCTGATAACGATGATGCCGGTTCCGCGGAAGAAGCCTCGGAATCGGTCTTAGCTCCTGAACTCATCCGGTTGAGCAAACCCTACTTGATCAGAGATATACGTGGCGTAGATCTGGAGATCACACCGTATAGATATCAGGATGGCAAGCTGCTCTCGCTTCATAGTCTGCAGGTCACCCTTGTCAACGACGATCACAATGCTTCGCTAACCAGGAAGAAGATCGATCCATATTTCGTCGATATCTGCAAGCAGCACTTCAGCAACTTCAGCAATCGTTATGAGGATATGCGGGAATATGGTTCAATGGCGGTGCTATGCCCTCCTCAGTTCAGCGATCTGATCCGTCCATGGGTCTTGTGGAAGAATCAGAAGGGGATACTCACCACGGTTTACAGCACCGAACTGAGCGGCTCCAGCTATGAATCGACCAAGGCTTTCATTCAGAACCTCTACGATAATGACCCGAACCTGACCTTCGTGCAGTTAGTGGGCGACTTCGCGCAGATACCCTGCGTCGTGAACGGCACCGGGACGCACTACGGAGGTAGGGACGCGGATTACACCTTGCTCAGCGGGGATGACTGGTATCCGGATATCTTTGTGGGAAGGTTTTCCGCGGAGACTCCCGCTGACCTCTATACTCAGATCAAGCGCAGCCTGGATTATGAGATCAGAAGCACCTCGGGAGAGTGGCTGAGCCATGCCGTGGGAGTATGTTCTGATCTCCCCCCACAAGCAGGCGACGATGGCGAACACAACTGGGAGCATTTGGATAACATACGCGCGAAACTCCTCAACTTCGGCTATAGTTCTGTGGATAGGATCTACGCCAATGAAGGTGCGGGTACGCAGGACTTGATAAGCAGCCTGAACGAGGGTAAGTCTTACGTTAATTACTGCGGAGAAGGCTATCCTACTTACTGGCTGAATCCCCGTTTCTACGTGGACGATGCCATGTCTCTCACCAATACGGACATGCTGCCATTCATCCACTCGGTCGCCTGTCACGTGGGGCAGTTCTTCAATGGCACATGCCTGGCAGAGGCATTCATGCGTAGCCGTGATCCCGTCGCGGGAGAAGCCAGAGGCGCGATCGCCATGTACGCCGCTGCGCCATCGCAGGGGATCAACATGCCCATGCGGGCTCAGGATCACAGCATCGATCTGCTTACTCACGGAACGAAGATCACCATCGGTGGCCTATGTTACAACGGAGCCAGTAACATGCTCGACGTTTATGGAGAGGAAGGTGGAGTTTACAATTTCTATGGCTGGAACCTCTTCGGCGATTGTTCTCTGGTGCTGAGGACCAGACCGGCGGATAAACTCACTGCCCAACTGCCTGAACGGATACAGCCCGGCTCGATGCAGCTACTTCTGCAGACGGGCAAGAGCGGTGTTCAGGCAGCCCTGACCCTGGGCGGAGATATGCTCGCTTCGGCTTTTGCTGATAGCACAGGGACTGTGACCCTCAACTGGACGGAAGGACTGCTCAGCGGGCAGAGGCTGTTGCTGACTCTGAGCGGGTTCAATTGCGTCCCATTCCAACAGGATATCTACTGCTATGCCGAAGACGAACCGCTCATCTTGATGACTCCGGTCGGCAGCGATACTGCACTCGAGCCGGGAGTCGTCACCGGAAGGAACTTCAGACTTCGCAACGCGGGGACTCACGCCGCACAGAGCATCATGATTGAGCTAAGCAGTAAGGATCCGGATTTTATACCGGTTGTCTCTCACCTGGATCTGGCAAGCCTGGCAGCAGGAGCTCAGGCAGAACTTACCTTGAGCTTCATGGTGTCTCGGGATGCTGAAGATCTCTCCAGCCTCGACTACAGCTTGACTATCTGGAATCAGAGTTTTAATCAGCATTATGACCTTTCTGAAACCGTTCACACACCTGAACTGCGGATCCTGAACATCATGAGGTCGCCTCAATGCAACTGGATAAATCCCGGGGACAGGTTTGAGATCAACTGCGTTATAACCAATACCGGGAGCGCTCCTCTAAGGGAGCTAAGCGGAAGTCTCAGTTCTTTATCGGGCGATCTGATCATCGACATTCCCGATACAGAAATCCTCACGCTCAGTGTTGGGATGACCGATACCCTCAGGTTTGGCGCTCAAGTTCCGGATAATGCTCAAAGTGAAGCCACTCTGAGTTCGCTGATAAGGCTCAGCTCCCTGAACACGCCGGTTAAAGAGCAGAGCCAGACCTGGCTGACGATCCCATATTCCTGCGTGCAGGAGAGCTTTGAGACCGGAGATCTGTCTGCCTTCCCCTGGGACATTTCGCCTCATCAATGGGTGATAGAACCGACCGGTCTGGACGGATATCACAGTCTCTACGCCGAGGGACTGGGATATTCGAACCCTAATCTGACAATCAGATTCATCTCCCGCGAGCCGGGGACAGTCTCCTTCTTCTACCGTAAGGACAGCAACTCCGCCGACGATCTTTGGCGTATCAAACTGAACGGCACAGAAACAGCGCAACTGGAGGACGCGGTCACATGGACAAGGCACGAGTTAAGCGTTCCAGAGGGGGAGAACTTCCTCACGTGGGAGGGCAACTACGGTTTCACCGGAGTCTTTGCTTTGGACGCGATCCAATTCCCTGCCAGGACGGTCTTCAACGATGCCAGGCCTATCGTCCCCACTGACTCCGTGACCATAGTGCTAGCGCCGGGAGAGATCAGGAGCGATCCTCTGTTCCTCAGCTCCCTGGACGGAAGGTATCTGGAATACAACGCCATCCTGGAAGCAAACGAGCTGGAAAGTGACCTGCGTGCCAAAGGTGAAAAAGAAGAATCCTGCCTGATTCTGGAAGACTCCTCAGGCGGGATCACCGACCAGGAGGTGGGAGTCCTGATCCTGAGGGCGAACCAGAACTTGCTTGATGGGGATGGGGAGGATTTCACTCTGCGTATCTACTACAACGGTAATAATTCTCTTCGTATTCCCGTTAGTGTACACTATGCAGCCGAGCCAGCGGGATTCTACGATATCGAGCATCTGGTCTGCTACCCCAATCCGATCCGTTCCACAACGATCTTTGCTTACGGAGTACCGCGAGACGGAGAGGTGGAACTGACGATCTATAACCAACGTGGACAGAAGGTTAGAACCATACAGGATGGCAACCTTGTGAAGGGATATTACCGCAGCTCCTGGGATCTGTCGGACTCTTCCGGCAGACTTGTGTCAAGCGGTATCTATCTCTGCCGTTTGCGCAGTTCCTCCGGCAGGGTCAAGGTGATCAAGTGCCTCGTTCTCAGATAGAGAGTTGATCTCAGCCGTTGATCTTCCTGATAGTTTCCGCCAGGGCTGAGTCGATCAGGTCTCTGGGCGGTTCCCTGATGAAGGCATCTTCCATCATCTTACGGCAGAGTTCCCGGGTTGCCTTGATCTCTTGTGAAGCCTGTGCATAGACATCTTCATAGCTTAGCGAGAGCCTCGCGACCCCATCCTCGATCGCCTGCATGGCGACATCAGCTGCTTCTCTGGCAAAGACATCCGCTTCATCCATTGTGGGAATGATGTTCTCCGTGTCGATGCCTCTGTCAGAAGCGAAATCTGCCAGACTGTGGGCGGCACGGATCGCCATCTTGTCCGTGATCTTGCGGGCACGAACCATGAGAGCGCCTCTGAGTATACCGGGGAAGCCACAGGAATTATTCACCTGATTGGGGAAGTCTCCTCTGCCGGTCGCGATGATATAGGCTCCGGCTGCTTTGGCTGTGTGAGGATAGATCTCTGGAACGGGATTGGCGCAGGCAAAGACGATGGACTGCGGATTCATCAGCTTGATCCATTCTGGTTTGATGGTATCCGGCCCGGGAGTGGACAGCGCGATAAGGACATCCGCGCCAAGCATGGCTTCTTCCATGGTGTTCAGGCACTTGGGATTAGATCTTTGGGCGAGTTCCCACTGCTTGTATTTATCCGGATTCTTCTGCAGATCTTGCCTTTGGGTATGCACGGCGCCACGGCTGTCAAAGAGGATCAGGTTCTGAGGATCGAGTCCTGATTGCAGGAGGAAGGAAGCGATCGTGGTATTTGCCGCACCGGCGCCATAGAGAACCACGCGGGAATCAGCCATCTTCCGCTCCGTCAGACGCAGCGCGTTGATCAATCCCGCAAGCGTCACTGAGGCAGTTCCCTGCGCGTCGTCATGCCACACGGGGATGTTGCAGGATTCCCGCAATTCATCCAGAACCCGATAGCAATTCGGCTGGGAGATATCTTCGAGGTTGACCGCTCCGACAGAAGGCTCCAGCATCCTGACAAAGTCGATCAGCTTTTGCGGATCAGGCTTTCCTTGCGCGTCACGGTTGTTGACGCAGAGCGCGATGGCATCCAATCCACCCAAATACTTCATCAACATGGCTTTGCCTTCCATGACCCCGAGTCCCCCCGCGGGACCGCAATCACCATCACCCAGCACGCGTGTGCTGTCCGAGACTACGGCAACAAGGTTTCCACGGTTCGATAGCTGATAGCTCTGCTCAGCGGCGTCACGTATCGTGGTCGAGACTCCCGAAACTCCGGGGGTGTACCAGACGTTGAACCAGTTGAATCCCCAAACTCCCGCCTTGGGCAGAGTTTGCATCTTGCCGCCATAAAAGCGGTGCATGGAGACTGAGAGGCTTTTGAGAAAGAAGGTTTGCGCGCCGGCAGCCTTTTCCGCGGTGAACATATCCGCGAAGACTTCCCTGAGATTGCTGAGATCAGACTTCAATACAGACATCGGGACTCCCATAAATAAGTAGTATGTTCATACGCAGCGCGCAAGGAGAAATTGTCAAGGGAAGACTTGACAAAATCCTCCCCGGGATGGCTCTTGCTATCAAGATTAAAGTTTACGGGGAAAGATGGATAAGGATACAGACGGAAACCTGCTGCGCGAGATCATCCACGAGAGCCTGCAACGCTGCATTGAGGGGGAATTCTCCGCTCATAAGGACGATCCCTATTTCCGAACCCGTATCCCCTATGACATGAAGACCGTGATCGAAGGGCTCCCGCTCTATCCCCAAACCATCCCCGAAGTGCTGATCTCCTGGGCAAAACTGAACAAAGAAACACCCTATCAGATGGAGGATTTTCTCGTTCTGGATCTGGAGACAACCGGTCTTGGAAGGGGTGGCATCCTTGCTTTTATGATCGGACTGGGCTACTATGAGAACGGTCAATTCATTGTGGAACAGATCTTTCTGCCTGAGCCGGAGGCGGAAGTCAACAGCTTTGATCGCCTCGCGGAACTGCTCGAAACCAGATCTGTCTTCATCACTTTCAACGGTAAGACCTTCGATATTCCTGTGCTGGAATCCCGCCTTCTCTACAATCAGATCTGGCTCAATCTCAGGGACAAGCAACACATCGACCTCCTGCACATCGCCCGCCGCCTGTGGAAGAAACGTGCCCCGAACTGCGCTCTCGAAACTCTCGAATTCTATATCCTGGGGCATATCCGCGACGCCGAACTTGACATCGAAGGCGGAATCATCCCCCAAACCTATTTCCAATACCTGATCAACGGAGAACCTGACCTCATCCGCCGGATCTTTATCCATAACCAATATGACGTACTGCATACTGCAGCCCTCTTCACCCTGATCTGCGACAGCCTCGCCTCACCCGTGGTAGTAGGAAGCGACCACCGTATCGACTACCACGCTGTCGCAAGGCTCTACGGCAGCCAGGGACAGCAAGACACTGCCACGGAACTCATGGAAGAACTGCTCAGACAAAAGACTCTTACCCCGGAGCTGGTCTGCGAACTAGGCTCTATCTACAAACGAGAGAAACGCCTGGACGAGGCTTTGGAACTATTCTCTCAGGGAGCAGAACTCGGGCACAGCGAATCCATGCTGGAACTGCTAAAAATGCTGGAAAGCCACACCAAGGACTATGTCTCCGCTCTCGCTGTCGGCGAGAAACTCCTCCTGCAAACCCTCTCCCGTGGGGGACAGGAAAAGAAACTCGCGGATCTGCAAAAACGCCTGGGCAGACTTCAGCAGAAGCTGGATAAGAGCATTAACGGTAAAACGAAGATGAGTAGTAAGAACTAATATTCTGCTGCTGCACGTCTTGAAGTCCAAGTCGGCGCTGAGACAAGTACTTACCTCGAGGATTTGTTAGCCGCCTTGAACTCCAAACTCAGACTCGTCTAGAACTCCAAACTTAAAACCTCCGTGAATCCGGCGACATGATGTCGCCGCAACTATCGCCATTAACCTATTAACCCACTAACTTTCTAACCCCAATCCCACCCCTATCCTCTCTCTATCATCTTATGTCATGACGTAAGATGATAGAGAGAGGATAGAGAGATGATAGCCGGAAGACTAAAAGCAAGGAGTAGCTCCTGAACAAGTCTGAAGCTACTCCCTAAATGATATTGTGATAGTTAGTTATCTTAATCTGATGTGTCTTGAGGGCTGATCAGGTCAAAGGTATCAAGGGCGATCTGCAGTTCCTCGTTGGTGGGGATGACCAGGATCGCTATCGGAGAATAGGGCTCGGAGATGATCCCTGCTTTCGAGCCGATCGAGCGGTTCAGGTCGCAATTGATATGCATCCCAAGGTTTTCCAGGCGGTGGCAGATACGTTCCCGCATACGGACGCCGTGCTGTCCTATCCCGCCGGTGAAGACGATGATGTCGACTTTGATGAGATTCGCGACGTAGGCTCCGATATAGCGGCGGATACGATAGGCGTAGGTATCGAGGGTCTCGATCGCCTGAGAATTGCCTTCGTCAGCGGCTGCCTCGATATCCCTCAGATCGCTGGAAATGCCGGAAAGACCGAGCATTCCGCTCTTCTTGTTGAGGATGTTTTGCAGGTCATGAAAGTCGTAGCCCCGTTCCTCCAGATAGAAGAGAATTGAAGGGTCGAGATCGCCGCTGCGGGTGCCCATCATCAAGCCTTCCAGAGGCGTGAAGCCCATTGAGGTATCGATGGACTTACCACCTTCGATGGCGGTGATCGAAGCGCCGTTACCCAGGTGACAGGTGATCATATTGGTGTTTTCCGGGCTGCGTTTCATCAGTTCCAGAGCGACTCCGTGGACATAGCGATGGCTGGTTCCGTGGAATCCATAGCGGCGGATGCGGTATTTCTCGTAGAATTCGCGCGGGATACCGTAAAGATAGGCGGAGGGCGGCAGAGTCTGGTGGAAAGCAGTATCGAATACAGCAACCTGCGGAGTGCTTCCGAAGATGCGCCGCGCTTCCCGGATGCCGGTGAGATTGGCGGGATTGTGCAGAGGAGCAAGCTCGCAATTCAGCTCGATCGCGGAGATGACGTCATCATCGATCACGACGGAGGCGGAATATTGCTCGCCGCCATGCACGACTCGATGGCCGATCCCCTGGATCTCAGAAATGCTGCCGATCAAGCCTTGAGCGGGATCCTGCAGGGCTTTCAGCATCAGTTCGAAGGCGGTTTTGTGATCCGGAATGACAGCTTCCAGCTCGAGGTGCTTGTTTTGATAGGATTGGGAGAGATTGCCTTTCGCCTGACCGATGCGTTCGATCTGCCCGTGACCCAGGCTGGTTCGGGCGGGCATGGCGTAAAGCTCGTATTTCAGAGAAGAACTGCCGCAGTTGATGATCAGAATATTCATCGCTTTGCCTCAGTTATGCTTAGGAGTCTCGTCGCTCTCCATAAAGAGGGCTCCGGTGAAGCATTTCTGGACACAGAGGGAACATCCAACGCAGAGATCCTTGTCGATGACAGGGAGCTTGTCCTCGTCGAGGCTGATCGCCAGGTAGGGACAACGGGTGCAGTTTCCGCAATGTAGGCAGAGCTCTTTGATCAAGGCGGAGTGTTTGCTTTTCGGGGGGAGATCCATGAAGTCCGTGACGCTGTCGGGCTGGGCAATGCCGGTCAGTTCCTTCACCGATCCTAGTCCGCGGGCTTCCAGAAGGTGGCTGAGACCACTCTTGAGCTCATCGATGATGCCTATGCCGTATTTCTCCGCGATGGTGCAGAATTGCACGGAGGAAGCGCCCAGAGCAAGCATGTTGGCTGCGTCAAGATAGTTCATAGCACCACCGTTGCCGGAGATATAGACACCCATCTTTCCGGCACGTGAGAGGGTCAGATAGCTGATGGGAAGGACTCCTGCGCCGCTCATTCCCACGATGACGCCTTCGTCCCATTTGCCAATTTCCGAGTGTCGGAAGGCGAGAGTGGGGAAGGTGTTCGCGAGAGTGATGCCGGCTTTCTTGCCGGGATATTTGGCGAAAACCTTGCGCACGGCATCGACGATCGGCCAGATGGCGGTGACGGCTCCGGTGAGCTTGAACAGCTTGGGTATCTCCGAATCGCTGATCTGCATGACCCAATCGATGATCTTGGCGCTGAGAACGGCATCCTGGGCGACGATATCGCCGTGCGTGCCGTCTCCTCCCTGCGGGCAGGAAAGGCTGTATTCGATGCCCATCGCGCCGGCTTGTTCCAGCTTACGGGTGTTGGATTGCCAGACCAGCATGTCTTCGGCATCGTTGCCGGTGACGGGGCCGCCGGTGGAAGCCATAGTGAGTTTTTCGGGGAATTCGCGCACCAGACGTTCGATCTCGGAGCATACGCGGTCCAAAGGATGTTCCGAAACATTGTCGCAATTGCCGTATGTATCTTCATTAAAGACAAACATATACTCGCCGGGGATGTGGATGTCCAGGCTGTCGAAGGCTGTCTTCATGACGCCTCCACTCCAGCCCGCGAGATAAGCTTTTTTCATCTGCTCATAGCCGTCCGAGGGTGGCGCGGCGGAGAGCAGGAAGGGAGATTCGATCGTCCTGCCGAAGAAATCCGTGGTCAGGGGCACAGGATGTTTCTTCCAACCCAGCACGGGTGTGCAGCTTTTCACGGCTTTGGTGAATTCCGGAGTGGCTTGACCCCGGATCGCGGCATCGACGGTCAGAGCGGCATTCTTGCCGGAAGCGACGGCTTCCACGACGGTGGTCGGGCCATTCGCCATATCGCCGCAATGATAGATCATGGCTCCCTTCTCATCGAAGACGGGGCGGTTGCCGATGGCGACGATAAGCATGTCAAAGGGACGGAAAAGATCTGTCGCGCCTGGTTCGTCAACGATCTTCGAGGGATGGAAGGTCTCGCCTTTGGGCAGGATCACGGGCTTGGTCCTGATGCCTTTAACACTGCCCTGATCATGGACTAGTTCCGTGATGCGGGTGCGATTCGTGAAAGAGACGCCGGCGTCGTGCAGGCCTTGTTTCTCATGAGGCGTGAGGGGCATCTCGGGATAGGACTCCAGGCAGATGAGCTCAACGTGTTCGGCACCGCGTTTGACGGCTGTCAGAGCCTGATCAGCGGCGATAGCGCCACCCACGAGGGCGATGCGTTTTCCGGTGAAATCGTAGTTGTTGGGGTGTTTGAGGAAATCCATGCCGTAGTGGATATATTCGTCACCCGGGATGTTCAGATGGATCGGCTGGGAGAGTCCCGTGGCGATGATCACGGCGGTGTAGCCGGAGCTGAGGAGTTCGCTGGCTTTGGGGGCAGCAGCACGGTTCAGATTCAGCTTGAAAGTGTCTATCACATAGGCAAGATCGGTGTCCAGAACGTGCTTTTCGAGGCGTTCCTCAGGGATGAGGCCTGTCTGTCCGCCCGGAGCTTCGGTCTCGAAGATCTCGATCTCATAGCCTAGCTGGATCAGGACGACCGCAGAGGCAATGCCTGCCGGCCCGGCGCCGATCACGGCGATGCGTTTGCCGTTTTTGGCAGGGAGAATGAATTCGGGAAGCTTGCCGAACTCCTTGGCTTTCTTGATGATGGTCGCCTGGACGGCGGGGATGTTTATCGGAGTGTCGAATCCTTCGTGAGAGCATTTCGCCTGGCAGTGGTAATCAGGGCAGACGGCACCGCAGACACCGCCCAGAGGATTGCTGGAGAGGATGATCCCGGCTGAGCGTTTGAAATCCGCGGGGGTGAAGCCACGCGCTGCCATAATGAAATCCGCGGGAGAGCAATCGCAGGGGCATGCGCCTTTGCAGGGCTTTTCTTCGCAGAACTCACAACGCTGGAGTTCCGCCTTCAATTGAGCGTCGGTCAAAAACATTGTGTATCCCCTTTGTGGCGCTTAGCCACGCAGTTTTGTCATGATGCAGGATTCGATCGTGGAAGCGAGGCTTTCGCATTGCCGGAGAGCCGTTTCTGCTTTCTGGGAGATATCCTGTTTGAAGGCTGCATCGTTGGAACTGGTGAGATTGATCAGGATGTTGTAATAGGCTGCTTTCGCGGCGGCAAGGGCTGTCAATCCGGCTACACCCGCATCGGAGAGGGCATTGGCATTGCCGATCTTGCTCACTTTCTCTGCCAGTTGCAGAGCTTCCAGAGAGATCTCGAGAGTCTCGAGCGGAACGAGTATCGCCTTCTGAGTGGTCTTCTCCATCTCGCGGTTGCGCAGAGCGATCTCCGCGTCTGTCTTCTTGGGCAGACGCATGGCGTCCATCATGGCGTAGAAAGCGTCGGTATCTTTGTCGATGCACTGCACGGCTCTGAACTTGATGTCCTGGCCGGTCGGAGCATAGGCAAAGGCTTCAGTTTGCACCGATTCATAGCCTTTTTTGTCGATAGTGAGGTTCGAGACCATCGCGGAAAGGGCACCGGACATGGCGGCGCAGAGGGCTGCGACACTTCCACCACCGGGAGCGGGAGCGTCCGTCGAGAGCAGATCGCAGAATGAGGTCAGCGTAAGGGCTGCGAGACTGTCCTGCTTGGCGATCGCGTATTCGATGACTTTCTTCTCGAGGTCAAAGGGAGCCAGCTCCGCCAAGCCCATGGACTGGACGGCGGTCTCCATGATCATGCGTTCCGGGATGCCGGTGCTTTCCTTCATCTTGGCGAGGTAATAGGTTCCAGCTTCGACGAGCGCGGCTTTGGGGATGAGGCCGACCAGCTCGCTGCCGGTCACCTGCAAGCCCATCTCACCGGCAAGTTCACGCACCTTATCCAGTACAGCGTAGGGCGGAGTGACCTTGTAATTGGTGAGATTGATGCTGATCTGAGCCCTGTTGTAGCCATCGATATACCAGCCCACTGCCTTGCAATTCTGGAATAGACCGGGAGTATTTATCTTGTTGCCGTTGGAGTCCTTGAGCAGCTTTCCGTCCTTGTCACGGGCGGGTTTGCCGCTTTCACGGATGGTCAGGGCAAGTTCATGCGCTTTTTTCTTGTCTCTGGTATTGAGGTTGATGTTGTAAGCAATGAGGAATTCACGTGCTCCGATGGCTGTCGCGCCGCTCCTGGCATTGAAGGCGTGTGGACCGAAATCAGGCTTCCAGGCAGGATCCTGCGCCTTGGCAGGGAGTGCTTCATATTCACCCGAACGGACAGTCGCGAGATTCTTCCATTCCTCTTTGGACGCGGCATGCTCGTAGAGATAGACAGGAATGCCGAGCTCTTCACCCACACGCTTCCCGAGCTTGCGGGCATAATCCGCGCATTCGTCCATGGTCATCTCAGAGATAGGGATGAAGGGACAAACGTCGGTCGCTCCCATACGGGGATGTTCTCCGTGATGTTTACTCATGTCGATGAGTTCCGCGGCTTTCTTTATCGCCAGGAAAGCTGCTTCCACGACTGCTTCGGGATCGCCTGCCATGGTGAAGACGGTGCGGTTCGTGTCCGCTCCCGGATCCACATCCAGCAGTGCCACGTTTTTGACTCCACGGATCACCGCTGCTATCGCATCGAGGACGTTTCTGTCTCTGCCTTCGCTAAAGTTTGGGACGCATTCCATGAGTTTCATGCTCTAAACCTCTTTATTCGTTTTTCTATGTATTTTTACCTTGATGATCTTCTTATCAGTGGCTTCGAGAACTTGTAGCCGATAGGGATCAAAGCTGACGATCTGCCCCTGATTCGGGATCTGCTCGAGCTTATCGAGGATCAGCCCGGCGACCGTTTCATAGTCACCCTCGGGCAATTCAATTCCATATTCGTCCGTGAGAGTGTCGATCTCGACGTCCGCTTCCACCAGCCAGGTGTTGGGAGAGATCTGTTCCACCCCGTCAGTACTCTCTTCGACGTCATATTCATCTTCGATATCGCCGACGATCTCTTCCAGAATATCTTCCATGGTGACCAATCCGGCAGTTCCGCCGTAGGAATCGACAATGATAGCCATGCTCTTGTGCAGGCGCTGCATTTCCCGCAGGAGGACGTCCAGATCGGTGTTCTCAGGTGCGAAATAGGGATCATGTGCGATCTCTCCGGCTGTGGTCTCCGGGGTGCAATCCTTCTTAAGAATATCGTAAATGATGAGGATACCGATGATATCATCGATGTTATTCCGGTAAACGGGATAGCGGGTAAAGCCTTGTTCCCTTGCGATCTCCAGCGCTTCTGCGGTGGTCGCGGTCTCCGGGATGGCGATGATATCCGTGCGCGGAACCATGACGTTCTTCGCATCCAGCTCGACGAAATCCAGCGCATCCTCGATCATTTCCATCTGCGGTTCCGCGTCCCCTTCGCTATTCGCCTCAGCCAGCAGGAAGGTGATGTCGTCTTTGGTCAGGTAATTGAAGTTTGATTCGTCCTCGATATGCAGGATCCGGCGGAGGGCTTTATTGATCCAGGTCACGACCGAGACGAAAGGACTGAGCACATAATACATCGTCCTGAGAAAGGGGAAGAGGCGGGGAACGACCGTCTCGGAGTGGTCGCGGAAGATAGCTTTGGGCATGATCTCTCCGAAGAGCAGCACGATCGTCGCCACGATGAGCGAGGTGAGCCGCGGATCCATAGTCTGGTAAGACTTGCTGAGAGTATTGACGAAATAGGTGGAGACTGACGCCATGAGGATATTGACCACGTTATTCCCGATCAGGGTCGTCCCGAGGATCTTATCCGGCTGGCGCACAAAGTGAAGCAGTTGCGCTCTGGATTTACTCTTTTTGGCGTCATGTTCCAGGCTAAGCTGGTTGATCGAGATCAGCCCCGTCTCAAACCCGGAAAATAAAAAGGACAGCGATAAGAAAAAGAGTAGTAACAGCAGTGTCGGTAGCAATGCCGCAAGAGTCATTTATTCGTTCACCTTCTCGTTTCTCCAGGCAATTCTCAGAGATTCGATAAATTCATCAATATTGCCCGTCAAGAAAGCATCGAGGTTATAGCTTGTCAAGTTAATTCTGTGATCTGTCACCCGTGACTGAGGGAAGTTGTAGGTTCTGATCTTGGCGCTTCGGTCACCGGTGGAGACCTGAGCCTTGCGTTGCCGGGCGATCTCCTGCTCCTGTTTGCTGATCTCCAGATCCAAAAGACGTGAACGCAATACCTTGAGAGCCTTGGCTTTGTTCTTGATCTGGGATTTCTCGTCCTGACAGGTCACGACTATACCGCTGGGAATATGCGTGATGCGCACCGCGGAATCCGTCGTATTGACGCTCTGTCCGCCATGACCGCTGCTGCGGTACACGTCGATCCTGAGTTCTGCCTCGTTCAGTTCAAAGTCTATATCCTCCGCTTCAGGGAGAACGGCAACACTCACTGCGGAGGTATGGATCCTGCCGCCCGATTCCGTGACGGGTATACGCTGGACGCGATGCACACCGCTCTCGAAACGCATCAGCCCATAGACACCCTCGCCATTGAGCTGAAAGATCACTTCCTTGAAACCGCCCAGGCCGGTTTCATTGGTATCCAGAAGCTGCTGTTTCCAGCCTTTTCTATCGGCGTAATAGCTGTACATGCGGTAAAGGTCGGCAACGAAGAGCGCTGCTTCCTCGCCACCCGTTCCGGCTCTGATCTCCACGATGGCATTCTTGGAGTCGTTAGGATCGCTGGGGATGAGCAGGTCGCGCAGGCTGAGCTCCGCTTTGTCAAGCTGCTCTTCGAGGTGGATCAGCTCTTCACGAGCGAGTTCCGCCATGTCCGGATCCGTCTCCTGCTCGAGCATCAGCTTCGTATCGGCAAGATGATTTTCAAGTTCCTGATAGCGTTCCCAGGTTTCGGTGATCTCAGTGAGCTCCTTAAATCTGCGCATCAGTACCTTATACCGCTTGGGATCGGAGATCACGGCCGTATCGGAGATCTGATGCCGCAGCTCGTCCAGCTCGGCTGTCAGGCTATCCAGCTTGTCACGAGGGATCATTTATGCTTTCCAGAACTTTTACGTTATATTCGCTGTAATCCATATCCAGAGCGGATTTCATCGCCACCAGGGCGACTTCGATCATGGAATCGTCCGGAGGCTGAGTCGTGATCTTCTGCAGAGCCATGCCCGGCACAGTCATCAGTTTGACCAGCGGATGATCGATCTTGCGTCCCGAGAACTTCAAAACTTCATAGGAGATTCCCGAAACCAGCGGAGTCAGCAGCAGATGATAGCTGATCCTCAGCGCCAGAGGCACGGTCGTGTGCAGGATAAAGGCAGAGACCAGCGCGTCCGTGATGGAAAAGACCAGGATCGCCACCAGCAGGACGAAGAACATAAAGCTGGTGCCGCAACGCGGATGGATCGTGGACATCTTCTGGATCTCGGCGATCTCGAGCGGAACACCTTTCTCAAAAGCGTGAACGTTCTTATGCTCGGCTCCGTGATAGCGGAAAAGACGCTTGACGTCCTTCATCAGGCTGATCGCCCAGATATAGACCACAAAGAACACGATGCGGATGCTTCCCGCGAAGAGATTGAAGTAAAGATTCTGCTTGCTCAGCCCGATCAGTTCCGCCAGTTTGTAGGGAAGCAGAACGAAGAGCAGGAAAGCCAGCCCGAAGGCAAAGATATAGCTACCGATCTCTTCCAGTTTGCGCCTGGCGTTTGATTGCTTTTTGACCTCTTTGCCCTGCGCCGCCTCTTCCTTCGCCAGATCGATCTCCCAGCGGGAGGCACTGAAGGTCAGCGTCTTGAGCCCGATGAGGAACATTTCGATCAGGGAAACGAAGCCACGGATCAAGGGAACGCCATATAGCTTGACGGTGCTGGTTTTGCTGATAAAGGGTTGCCGGAACAGCTCGATCGAGCCGTCAGCCCGGCGTATCGCGGTGGAGAGATTGTCCGCTCCACGCATCATCACGCCTTCGATCACAGCTTGACCGCCGACGTTGATCACTTTTTTATCGTTCATACTTTCCCTGTTGCTCTTTGAGTCATCTATTAATCCGTTAATTTGTTAATCAGTTAATCTGTTAATCCGTTAATTTGTTAATCATAAAAAAAGAACGCCATCGATCTTTCCAATTCCTGGACAGACAAATGGCGTAGAATAGCTAAAGCGTGCTACTTGTCGCTGGTGAGATTATATTTCTTGTTGAATTTCTCGACGCGACCGGCGGTGTCGATGATCTTCTGCTTGCCGGTGTAAAAAGGATGGCAGACGTTGCAGATATCGACCTGCATATTGCCTTTTGTGGAACGTGTTTCAAACACATTGCCGCAAGCGCATTTCACAGTCACCACTTCGTATTTGGGATGGATACCCTGTTTCATTTATCTTTGCTCCTATAGTAATTTAGCTTGTTTCCTGTACCATCAATTTCAGTTAGCCCTTCGTGTCAATGGTTTTTTTAGCCAGGGGCTTGCCGGATCGCCCCCGATCGGCTACTGACTCAGTAGAGACACTTCAGCCCCATACCGGCTGAACGTTTGGTTTCCTTGAGCCAGTTGATGACTCCGTTGTTATCCCGCTCCCGGTATTTTTCCGTATAACGGGCGATCACGTACCACTTCTTTTTCCAGACTCTGAAGGTGACCGCGGCTTTGATCTCGGCATTGGGCTCGATCACGCCGTTGATCGCCATACTTCCGGTATTGAGTTTGCTGTAGGCCAGGGAGAAATTCTCCAGCCGCTTATACTGCGTATCCACCCAGAGTTTCAGCCAGATGGATCTGCCGTTATGGAGGTCTTTTCCATACATGTTTTGCCAGGCAAAGGTGGTCTTGATCCGGTCGAAGAAGGTTGCCTCGATGCTGCCGTTGAAGCCCTGAGCGGGTTTGACGTCATGCAGATATTCCTCCTTGGTGAGCCAGACCGCCGTCGAATCATCAGGCTGGAAGGCGCGTTCTTCCTCATAATTCTCGTCGAAGAAGGCAGGCAGGAACCTCTTGCCATAGAGCCGGTATTCCAGATTCACCTTGAGAACGCCCAGATCGGCATAGATCCCCGGGAGAATGACTCCTGAGCCGTTGCCGGAGATATGAGCGAATTCCGCGTATTGCCCGATCGTCAGCTTGTCTTTCCGATAGACCGGCAGGGTGTATGCCACGCCATAGACGGTGACCGGCTTTTTCCCCAGTCCGTCCAGGCTCGCGAACAGGGAGTCGCTGACCAGCGATCTCAGGTTGCCGTATTGATTTCGATCCGTCACGACGGAGAAGCCCAGCACCAGATTGCTCAGAAAGCTCAGAGTCGAATCCGGCAAAGGCTGGAATCTTCCCGATAATGAAAGGATCTCGTTCTTCTTGAGATCGGAGGTGAAGAGCTCCAGACCCGGGTGCGTGGGCAGGGGAGGGTTTCCGCCCAGCATCAGACCTGTGTTGCGTAGCTCCGGATAGAGAGCCATGTTCGAGTAATTTTGCATGATCAGACCGTTGCCGACCGTCAGTCCTGGGAAACCACCTGCCTGAACGTAAAAAGGATCTTCCTTCTTGGCAAATCGTACGTAATAGACTTTGCTCAGGAGGTCGGAAAGGTCATCCCAGTCCTCTGTCCAGAGATGATAATCCATGTCCGCCAGAAAGTCCAGATCCAAACCCAGCTTGATCTTCCAGAAATGGAATTCGGGAATCACCCGGAACTGATAGTATTTTTCACCGTTGATGGTCTCATAGCCGATCATCCCGGACGTGCTGTACCTAGTCTTCGCCCGGACCATGAAAGGCATGTCCTGGGCAGCCAGCCACAAAGGGATCAGGATCAAAACCAATGTCAACGCTTTCTTCATCGCTCCTACTCTGCTGAGTTTATCTGGTCTGGGCGGCTCTTCCATCTTCATATCCGGATGGATCTCCGCAGCGCTTTCTGACAATCTAACCCGCGATGCCCTTTCTGACTACTTGAATTTCTGCCTGATTGCTCTTGGTTTCCGGGATAAAGGCGAGAGGATGTTGTCATGTCAAGTCCTGATCTCTTCCCCCCATCATCTTGCTATCCCCTCTCTATCATCTTACGTCATGACGTAAGATGATAGAGAGGGGATAGGGATATAAGTGGGGGCGACATCCTGTCGCCCATGTGTGCTAGCCAGAGCGCCTTCCTAAGTGGTGATGTACAGGCGCTCGCCGTAGCGCCTTTCTAAGTGGTGGGGTACAGGCGCTCGCCGTAGCGCCTTTCTTAGTGGTAAAGTGGTGGGGCGGTGAAGTGGTGTCGTGATTGATCAGAGCAATAAAAACACAGAGGTAAGGAAG
The DNA here is from genome assembly GCA_035353255.1 of Candidatus Cloacimonadota bacterium. Classification (GTDB taxonomy): domain Bacteria; phylum Cloacimonadota; class Cloacimonadia; order Cloacimonadales; family Cloacimonadaceae; genus PHBP01. The sequence continues at coordinate 3,912 of DAOPZE010000029.1, read as the reverse complement.
CTTAAAAGACATCAAAAAAGAGGAAAAGAGCCAAAGAGAGGGTATGACCGGATGATCAACACCGTCATAAGTCCCAATAGGACCCGCAACAGCTCAAGCCAGTGCAACTTCCGGCTGAAGCCAGAGTTACGCCCCTGCTGTAGTATCGATCGAATGCTATTTATCCCCAACATCGCCCCCAGCCATACCAAGCTTAGCTCTGGTCATCCACAGGTGATCCTCTCATCATGCTCAGATCCGATGAGGGGATCATGAGACGGTCATGAGAGGATGATGAGAGAATCGCTTGGTGCACCCATTAACGAAAAGGCTCCGGAGACTTCTACAAGATTCAATTCTGTTCTCTTCCGAATCGAGCGGGAAAATATGGGGTGCAAAACTGAGTATGGAGTTCAAAGCGCCGTAGATGATCTTGAATTGGTATCCCGTCTTGAAAGGCGATTTGGACTTCATTGCGGCAGTTGCAAATGTGTCTTTGGCGTAGACTTAAACAGATGGTGCACGTTTTGAAGTCCAAGCCGGCTTGAAGAACAGTTTTCAAGTGAAGACTACTTAGCCGTCTTGAACTCCAAACTCAGATCAATGGCGCTACGGCGAGCGCCAGTACATTGGGGCAAATAAAAACGGGACGATCGACAAGATCATCCCGTTTCTATATTCACAAAGCGTGTGGATCTATTTGTTGAGGTCCTTGGCTTTGATTTTGTCTTTTTTGGGTTTGGCTACGGCTTCGGCTTTGTCCACGAATTCGATGATCGCCATAGGGGCGGAATCGCCTTTGCGGAAACCGGCTTTGAGGATGCGGGTATAGCCACCGGGACGGGTGGCGAAGACAGGAGCCACTTCATCGAACAGCTTCTTTACGAGATCACGGTCACCCAAAACGCTGTAGGCGAGCCTGCGGGCATGCACTGTATTGGCTTTTCCGTAGGTGATGACGCGGTCGACGTAGCGTCTCATTTCCTTGGCTTTGGGGAGGGTGGTGGTAATTCTGCCATGTTCGATCATGGATTTGACCAGGTTTCGCATCATCAGACGCAGCTGATCGGTTTCTCTGCCGAAGTTTCTACCTTCAACTCTGTGTCGCATGTTTCACCTTCTTTTTTGCTGTAGGAACCGGTTTGCGGGGAGTAGCGCCATTGCCGGTATCGTCATCATCGTCCATGGGAGCGGCTTCAGCGAGCTTTTCCTCTTCGGTTTTGACGCCACGGCTTTTGGCTTCTTTGATCTTGCGATAGATGGTATCGACATCCATTCCCAGTTCCAGATCGTATTTCTTGAGTTTATGAATGATCTCTTCGAGAGATTTCTTACCGAAATTGCGGTATTTGAGCATTTCGGGTTCGGACTTGGAAACCAGCTCACCGATCGTATAGATGCCGGCTGCGTCAAGGCAGTTTGCGGCACGCACGGTCAGCTCTATTTCCTTCACGCTCATCGAGAGGATGCGTTCCTTTTCTTCGAGATCGGGATCAAGCTCCACGTCGCGGATATATTCCGGCTCTGTGTCAAAGAGACTCAGGCGGGCGAACATATCCTTGAGGATCTTGGCGGAAAGGAACAGGGCGATCTTGGGCTCAACGGCGCCATTGGTATAGACATCGAGGACCAGGCGGTCGAAATTCATGCGTTCTTTGACTCTCTGATGCGTGACGCTGAAATTGACCTTAAGTACGGGGGAATAGACGGAATCGATGGGGATAAAGCCGATGGCTTTGCCCTCGGGATTCTGTCTGTCCGCGGAGACGTAACCCCTGCCGATCCCGATGATCATTTCGATCTTGAGATCGACGTCTTCGGTGACTTCCAGGAGATAGAGGTCTTTGTTGATGATCCTGATATGGCTGTTTTCCTGAACCTGGGAAGCGGTGACGACACCTTTGCCCTTCTGTTCCAGGATCACGGTGATCTCTTCCACGGAGGAAGAGTAGATCACCATCTGTTTGAGCCGAAGGATGAGATCGATGTAGTCCGAATTCGTTCCCGGGATCGGGGTAAATTCGTGATGCAAGCCTTCAATCCTGACAAAGCGAACCGCTGCACCCTGGATGGAGGATAGAAGCACTCTGCGCAAGGTATTGCCCATAGTGGTGCCAAATCCCGGCTCCAGTGGTCCAATTTCAAACTTACCGTAGGTCTTGGAATAGGATTCTTTCTCTATATCCAGTCCTTCGGGCATCTGTAAAGGTTCGAGATACATCATAGTAAACTCCTCGCTTTTATCCAAAGCATTACTTGGAGTAATACTCAACGATTAGACGTGTGTCCACACTGACCGGAATCTCGGCAGCTGCGGGAATCGTTAAGAATTGACCGCGCATATTCTCTTTATCAACGGTGAGCCAGGAGAAGGGCGAGGAAGTTTCGGTACGTTCGACGGCTTCCTTGATCGCTTTGATGCTTCTGCTTTTTTCACGCACTTCGACAGTGTCTCCGGCTTTCACGAGGAAAGACGGGATGTCAACTTTCTTGCCATTGACGCGGATATGACCATGATTGACGAACTGACGCGCCTGCATTCTGGTCACGGCAAAGCCGAGACGATAGACGACGTTGTCCAGTCTGCGCTCCAGGATCTGAAGCAGGATGTCGCCGGTCACACCGGTCATCTTCGCGGCCTTGAAGAAGTAGTTTCTAAACTGCTTTTCCAGGAGGCAATAGGTATAGCGAAGTTTTTGTTTCTCTTTCAGATGTAGCCCGTAGTCGCTGATCTTGCGGCGCTGGGTCTTGCCATGCTGTCCGGGAGGGAATTTGCGCTTGTTCAGTATCTTGTCGTATTTGGCGGGTCCGAAGATGTTCTCGCCGAAACGACGGCATACTTTAGCTTTGGGTCCTGTAAATCTTGCCATTTATCTCTCCCTTATATCCTTCTGGTTTTAGGCGGACGGCAGCCGTTATGAGGGATCGGGGTCTCGTCCTTGATCATGGTGACACGGAGTCCTGTCGCGTTGACTGAACGGATGGCGGATTCGCGGCCGCCGCCGGGTCCTTTGACGATGACGCTGACGCGGCTGATGCCCATCTCGAGTCCGGCTTTTGCTACTTCGGCAGCAGCAAGCTGGGCAGCGAAAGGAGTGCTTTTACGGGAGCCTTTGTAACCAACTTTACCGCCACTTGACCAGGCGAGGACGTTGCCGGCGCGGTCTGTGAGGCTGATAATCGTGTTGTTGAAGCTGGAATGGACGAAGACGATGCCTTCATCGAATGCCAGGCGAACACGTTTTTTCTTTACTCTGGTTTTCTTTGCCATGTTTAGCTCCTATTTCTTCTTCTTGATAGCGCCGGCTTTGGGACCTTTGCGGGTGCGGGCGTTGGTATGGGTTCTCTGACCGCGAACTGGCAGACCGCGTTTGTGACGCATGCCCCGGTAACAGCCTATCTCCATCAGACGCTTGATGTTCATAGCGGTCTGAGTGCGGAGCGAGCCTTCAACCACGTATTCGTTCTGGACGATATCACGAATTGTTTTTTCTTCTTCGACTGTCAGGTCTTCGACCTTCTTCATCTCATCGATATTAGCCTTGCGGCAGATCTCTTTGGCGAAGGTGGGGCCGATACCGTAGATATAGGTAAGACCAATGAACAGCCGTTTGCTTTTGGGGATCTCGATACCTGCAATATGTGCCAAGTTGGTCCTCCTTATCCCTGTCTCTGTTTATGCTTGGGGTTTGTGCTGCAGATAACCCGGATGACGCCGTGGCGCTTGATGATCCTGCAGTCTTTACAGATTATCTTTACGGATGCTCTAACTTTCATTATTAACTCCCTGCATTCTAAACCAATAGGGTTTATGCATTGATTATTTATAGCGATATGTGATCCGACCGCGGGTGAGGTCGTAAGGTGAAAGCTCCACCTTGACCTTATCCCCGGGAAGGAGTACTCGCTTAAGCTGACATATAACGGTTTCTA
>DAOPZE010000028.1:19087-22699 GCA_035353255.1 Candidatus Cloacimonadota bacterium | reverse complement strand
TCTATCATCTTACGTCATGACGTAAGATGATAGAGAGGGGATAGCAGGATGATGGAGTTGAGTTATCAGCTATGCATGATCCAAAACAGATCTATCTCAGACCTGTTTTCAAGTACAATTTGTTATGACAAGTGATACTTATCCGATAGGAGCTAAATGTTTTGTTTGATGTATCAATTCAGAGGAGAAGGAATCTGATAATATGGGCAGATGTTGGTATCTTCCAGACGAAAACTCATATCACCGCCATAAACCAGCAGAGCTGAGCGGAAACTCATTGACTTTCCAAGAAGCTTGATGTTATGGAGCTGACTGAGATTGAAAACATTGGCAGATTTTATCTCTACCGGCATCAAGTCCGCCCCCCGCTGAATCAACAGATCTATCTCCAAACCGCTATTTTCCCTATAGAAGTATATAGGTGCCTCACTTCCTCGGTTATAAAACATCTTCAGATACTCAGTTATCACGAAGGTCTCAAAGATCTGACCTTTCAGGGGGTGGTTAACCAGATCCTCAGCGTCCCGGATACGTAGAAGACGGCAAGCCAGCCCCGTATCCAGAAAATAAAGCTTGGGAGACCTCACCAGCCTCTTGTTCTGATTTTTATGCCAGGGTTGCAGCAAATGAATGATGTAACTGGTCTGCAGGATCGATAACCAGTTGTTCACTGTTTTGGAGTCAACTCCGGCCTCGTTTGCCAGGGCGGATTTGTTCAGAAGGGAACCTGTTCTGCCGGCGCAAAGACCCAGAAACCTGAAAAAAAGATCTCTGTCCTGCACTTGTGTGAGCAGGCGGACATCCCTCTCCAAATACGTGCTTATATACGATGTATAAAACATTTGGGGATCCATCTCCTGATCGATCAGACGGGGATAGAAACCTTTGAAAAGTACGTCAGTGATCTCTGACTTTTGGTTCTGATAGATCTCTTGATACGAGAAAGGCAAAAGCTGGAAAATCGCTGTTCTGCCAGCCAGGGACTGGGAAAGATGCTTCATCATGCTGAACTGATTGCTGCCTGTCAGAATAAAGCGCGCGGATCCGGGATTTGCGTCCGCCATCATCTTGACGTAGGATAAGATCTCCGGAGCATATTGAAACTCATCGATAATGTATGAACCATCCTTATCCGGAAACAGAGCCCGTGGATCATGTTCAAGTATCATTCTCAGCTCAGGATTTTCCAGATCAAGGTAATGATGATCAGGAAACTGCATTTTTGCCAAAGTGGTTTTACCTGATTGTCTCGGGCCAGTGATCGTAATGATCGGAAACCCTTTTGCCACGGTCATCATTGTCTGCTGCATGTTTCTTGGGTACATGGTATCCTCGCAGTTTGTGCAATTCAGGGAACGCATTCCCTATATTGCAAAGATAATTCTTAGTGATTTGTAGTCAAGGAATTTATGGATGTGAGTGTTCATTAGGATGAAGGGAGCGTGTCCAGGAGTTCAAGGCGGCTAACTACGGTATCCATATAGTTGTAATGTGTCAGTGAAAACTTCAAATTGGATCACCGAAAACTTCAAATGTCCAAGTCCGATGGTTCTCAAGTCTAAAACACCAAGTGTAACTGACTTTCTATCTTATTTCATTATATATGATTACGCCCAGAAACTTGGAACTTGCTTGGTTCCAGAAAATGTCCACGTAAAGCAGTATAATGACCGGATTTGAAGTTTTTGATGATAGAAAAGTCACTATCCAATAGGAATGTCCAAGCCCAACACAGAACTGATTAGCCTCACATATCCCATATAAAGACAATGCGGTAGCGTCACTTGTCCAAGTGATAAGAATTTGAAGTTTTCAGTGACACATTACAATCCCTTCCGGTCATGCCTCTTTTCCCGCAGATATATCTTGACAATTTTTCCTGTTTTTGGAACCATGAAGATGACATTTAGTTTGTGCTCAAGGAAGGATGCAATGATTGGTGTGAGAGGCCTGGCGCTCTGTTTGGCGCTGGTTATCCTGACGGCTGGAGTGGCTGCGCAGACGCCGGAATGGCAGTGGGCGGTCAAGGCGGGGGGGGCAAGCGTTGATTATGGCGAATCCATCGCGGTGGATGGCGCGGGCAATCAATATGTGACCGGTTCTTATCAGGGAACAGCCAGCTTCGGTCCTCACACGCTCAGTTCCAACGGGTCCCGGGATCTCTTCGCCGCCAAACTCGATCCCGCAGGCAACTGGCTCTGGGCGACCGGTGCGGGGGGAGAGTTCAATGACGTTGGCAGCGCGATCGACCTTGACACATCGGGCAACATCTATTTGACGGGAATGATCGAGGGTTCTGCCGTTTTCGGCGCGCTCACGCTCCACTCCAGTGGATTGAATGACGTCTTTGCCGCCAAGCTCGACCCCGCCGGCAACTGGCTCTGGGCAGTCCGGGCGGGCGGAACCTGGTATGACAACGGCAACGACCTCGCCCTGGACGATTTCGGTAACGCTTATCTGACGGGACAATTTGAGGATTCCGCCACCTTCGGCGCGATCACGCTGACATCCGCCTCCAGCGGGGAAAGCGATATCTTCGCCGCCAAACTCGATCCCGAGGGCAACTGGTTTTGGGCGATCCGAGCAGGCGGAACGGATTCTGACTCAGGCCGCGGCATCGCCATCGACGAGTCTGGCAACGCCTGGCTGACAGGGCATTTTATGGGGTCCGCCGCTTTCGGGGCGCTCACCCTCAACTCCAGCGGATATGAAGATGTTTTCGCCGCCAAACTGGACTCCAACGGCAACTGGCTGTGGGCGGTCCGGGCGGGAGGCGTTTATTGGGACTACGGCAATGGCATCGCCCTGGACGATTCCGGCAACGCTTATCTGACGGGACAATTTGCTGGTTCTGCCTCTTTTGGCGCGAACACGCTCAGTTCCAACGGACAGGATGAGATCTTCGCCGCCAAGCTCGGCCCCGATGGCAACTGGCTTTGGGCGGCAGGCGCGGGGGGGATGTATTATGACATAGGCCGCGACATAGCCATTGATGGGGAAGGCAATTCATATCTGACGGGATACTTTTATAGTTCCGCCGCATTCGGCGCGCTCACGCTCAACGCCAGTGGTTCCCGCGAGATCTTCGCCGCCAGTCTTGACCCCGACGGCAACTGGCTGTGGGCGGTCCAGGCGGGTGGGGTGAACTATGACAGCGGCGTTGGCATAGCCGTGGACGGAGCGGGTAACACCTGGTTGACAGGATGGTTTTTTCATTATGGGGATTTCGGGGCGATCACGCTCAACGCCAGCGGGTCTGAAGATATCTACGTCGCCAAACTTGGATCCGGTTCGCCTGTCGATGACCCTCAGACTCCCCCCGCCCCTCCGATAACCCTTTCCGTCTATCCCAATCCTTTATACGGGTGGGAGACAGCCACTTTCAAAGCCGATCTTGCCGAGGGTGAGTGCGGAACCCTCCGGATCGTCAATCTTCGCGGGCAATGCGTTGCCAGACATCAACTTTCTTCCGGGGAGAACCATATCAGCCTCGACAGCCGGGAACTGGCCGCGGGCATCTATCTCTGCGAACTTAAAACCCGGAACGCCTGGATAAGCAAGAAACTGGTTTTGCTCAAATAGGCCCCGGGGGCCGTTAAAAGACTGGATTCC
>DAOPZE010000028.1:0-18987 GCA_035353255.1 Candidatus Cloacimonadota bacterium | reverse complement strand
AAAAGACTGGATTCCATACAAGTGAGTGGTGAGTGGTTAGTGGAGGATGGTTATAAATCATTGAGAGACTTAGGTGTCGATCCCAAGGCTGGGATATCAAGTTTTTTTGCAAATCGGGGAATGCGCTTCCCAAATTGCAAGATAGTGCTTAGTGATTTGTCGTCAAGTTAGTTATGGGTATGAGGGTTTTTTATCTGGAAAGAGAGTGAGGCTAGGAGTTCAAGGCGGTGCTAAGGCTAGGAGTTCAAGGTGGCTAACTAAGGTTTAGCTATAGCGCTTATCTCAGCGCCAACTTGGACTTCCAGACGATCACCATCTATGCCGAGGAATGGATGATCCCCCGGTGCCGTAGCAGGTGTCGCTCTGAAGTCCAAGCCGCCCTTCAAGATTAGTGGTCAGCTTAGAAAAAAAGTAACGGCGGTTGAACTCCAGGCTTAGAATGGTGGTCAGCTTAGAGAATGGCTACGGCGGTTGATCTCCAGGATTAGCATGGTCTTGGACTTCTTTAGACGTATTTCGGTTCCCAACTGGCTCCGCAATCCCGGCACTTGCTCTGATACCAGTGAGTTCTGGCTCCGCAATCAGGACAGGTCCAGCACTTCTTCTGCTCCTCTATCCAGGCTTCAATGCCGATTTCCTTCATCCGGGACAGATTTTCCAGGACATCGATATGATGAGGCCATTCGTCCACACTGAAGTTCCTGATCCGGGCGCAGGGATAGTCAGGACAAAATGCACAAGTGACCACTCCATGGGCTTTGCAGCAGGAGTTGAATTCGCAGTCCGGAACACAGCCGGAGCCACAACCCGGGCAGGGCTCTTCCTTATACTCACAGCTAAAATCCTTGAGGGCTGGGTCGCCCTCGTTCTTCTCATGTAAGAGCATGCTGGTACAGGCTCCACAGAACAAGCCACAGCAGGTAAGGTATTTGTGCATATCAACTCCCGGTCAGTTTAGTAAACATATACACTGTAGGTTAGATAGTAAATATAGTCAAGAGATTAATCTTCTTGACGGATCTGATCACCTTGCAGAGCCTGAATAAAAAGCAAAACAGTGATGTATTTACCAATAGGAGCGTATGATGAAATACCCGCCCACCCGCAAAGATGATGTGACTGATGACTATTTTTGTGTGAAGGTCCCCGATCCCTACCGTTGGCTGGAGGATGACAACAGTCAGGAAACTCAGGCTTGGGTCAAGGCGCAGCAAGAGCTTACCGAGGCTGTGTTGAACGAATTTCCACATCGTAAGGCGATCCTGAGCCGGCTGAAGGAACTGAACGATTACCCCAAGCAGAGCTGTCCGCTCAAATGTGATGACTGGTATTATTATTGCAAAAATGACGGACTGCAGAATCAGTGGGTCATTTATCGCAAAAACGTGGCGAGCGGTGATGAAGAGGTGTTCTTTGATCCCAATACTCTCTCTGTGGACGGGACGACCACAGCGCACGGAGTTGGCAATTCCAAAGACTACAAGTACTTTTGCTACATAGTATCACAGGCAGGCTCGGATGCCGGAGAGTTTTGGATCCAGGAAGCCAAGACCAAGAGTATTTTGGAGGATAAACTGACCGGGATGCGCCATTCCGGAGCCAGCTGGTACGGGGAAGGATTCTTCTACAGCCGTTATGACGCTGAGCAAAGCTATCAGCAGCAGGACAAGAACCAAAAGGTATATTATCATAAGCTCGGCGACTCCATGGACATGGACAGGCTGATCTATGAAGACCCTGAACATCCTCTGCGCTACAACCACCCTGTGGTTTCCGACGACCTTAAGACCCTTTTTATCTACATCTCGCAGGGAACTCATGGCAGGAAGATCATCTACCGCCCTATTGATGATGAGAAAGCTCCCTTCAGAATCCTGTTTGAGGGTTTTGACTATGACGCTTATTTTATGGATGCCTATGAAGAGGGCTTTGGCTATCTCTTCACCAATAAAGGCGCGAACAACTCCCGGCTGCTAAAGGTCTCGCTGGCTGATCCGGCTGAGGAAAACTGGCAAGAGATCATCTCCGAACGGGATTACCGCTTGGAAAGCGCTGACATCGTGGGCGGCAAGATTATAGCCATCTTCACCAAGGATGTGCAGAGCCGGATCGAAGTGCTGGATACAGACGGTAATTTTCTCTATCCCATAGATATGCCATATCAGGGGACGGCGTACTTCATGCACAGTAAAAAAGAAGACAGGGAAGGCTACTTCTACTTTTCCTCATACATCCGTCCCGATGAGAGCTATCGCTATGATATCGATAATAACGAGCTCAGTTTCTACCACCGTGATCCCATCCGGGCAGAGGTTCAGGATCTGATCTCGGAGCAAGTGTTCTTTAGCTCCAAAGATGGAACTAGAATACCTATGTCACTATTCTACCGCCGTGGTATGCAAAAAAATGGAGAAAACCCGGTGGTGCTTTACGGTTATGGAGGATTTAATATTCCCATGCTGCCGGGATTCAACAGCAGCCGGGTCGCGCTCCTGGAGAGGGGCTTCATCTATGCGGTAGTCAATCTCCGGGGTGGGAGTGAATACGGTGAAAGCTGGCATGAACAGGGCATGCTCCTCAATAAGCAAAACGTGTTTGATGACTTTGTAGCCGCGGCAGAACATTTGATCGCCGAGGGCTATACCAATCCCGCCAAAATCGCTATCAATGGTGGCTCGAATGGTGGGTTACTGGTCGGTGCGTGTATGACTCAGCGTCCTGATCTGTTCAGGGTTGCCGTACCCTCCATGGGAGTGCTGGACATGCTTCGCTATAGCAAATTTACCTGCGGCTGGGGCTGGATGACGGAATATGGCGATCCGGAAGTGGAAGAGCATTTCCGAAACATGTATAGCTACTCTCCCCTGCACAACGTCAAGCCGGGCGTGAGCTACCCCGCGACCATGATCACCACGGCAGATCATGACGACAGAGTCATCCCCGGGCACTCCTTCAAGTTCGCGGCAACCTTGCAGGAACATGCTTCTCAGGAATTACCGCTGCTGCTATATACCCAGATCCAGTCTGCTCACGGAGCCAGTAGCATGACCAAAGGGCTGGAACTCACTGCGGATATCTATTCCTTCATCTGCAAGTATCTGGAGGTATGAGCGGATAAGGGTTTCATGTTTCTGCGGATAGCCAGGGTAGTTAATATTTGGCAGGCTACTTTACCATGACTGCCTGCTTTGGTTACATTACCCTCACTAGTTAAAGGGATTTTGACATCTCTATTGCCTGGCTGCACAGAATGACAATTCCTCTGGGCAGTGCACTCTGGAGGAACTCTGAGCGACACGCCTTTTGCATCTCCGTGCATGCAGTTCTCTCTCTCCCCGTCTATCCAACAAAATCATTGACAGAAGGTAGGGTTAGCAAAAGTATAGCATACTGGATTAAAAGTATAGTGGAGTTGTAAGTGAGCTTGGTCGAAAAAGCACTGCACAAGTTAACTAAGTATATCGAAAGTCAGAACTTGATCGCTTCCGGCGACAAGCTCCTCCTGGGTTGTTCCGGAGGAGCTGATTCTCTCGCTATGCTATTACTTTTCACCCGTCTCAGGACGCAGCTGGATCTGAGCCTGCTGGTTCTGCATCTCAATCATCAGAGCCGGGGGCCTGAAAACGAACGTGAGGCAGAACTGGTCAAAAGCTATTGCCAAAAGCTGAACGTTCCTCTGGTCATCCGCAAGCTGGGACCTCTGTCACGGGCAGACTTTGAGAACCAGGCGCACCTCAGCCGGGCCAGAGAGTTTGAGCTCATCCTGAGGCTCTACAAGTTTGACAAGATCGTGCTGGGACATCACAAGAACGACCAGGCAGAGACAGTGCTGATGAATCTCATCCGAGGCGCGGGGATCAACGGTATGAGCGGGATCAAACCCATCAGCGGTGACTATCTTCATCCGCTTCTGAGCTTCACCCACGCGGAGCTTTGCGATCTGCTCAAAGAAGAGGGGATCACCTGGGCAGAAGACCCTAGCAATGAAGATAACAGCTTCAGACGTAATTATCTGCGCAATTCTCTCATCCCTCAGATCCGCGAAGAACTCAATCCCAATCTGATCGAAAAGCTCTCTCGACAAGCAATGATAAATTATCAGGCGGAGCAGATCCTCAGGGAAGCCGCCGTCAGACAGCTCAAAAAAGCTACTATTGATCAGGGACAGGGCTGGTGGATACTCGATCTGAGCCTGCTAACCAAGCTGAGGGAGATCGAGCAGTACTACGTCCTGAAAAAGGTCGTCACTGCCCTGAGCGGAACGGATCGGGACTTCTTCTGGCATAGCTTTGAGGAGATCCTGGGGCTATATTCCGGGGGTGGATCGAAATTCACGACACTCCAGCATGGCATCACTGTCAGGAAGGTGTATCAGGAGCTTCATTTCAGCAACGTAATTGCCACAAAAGAAGTCGTTCAGGAACCGCTTGTTCTGGATGAAGACCGCAACCGCGCAGTTTTCCTGAACTACCGTTTTTCCTTCAAGTACCTGAAGGTCGTGCCCAAGAACCTCTTCGAGAATCCCAATATCATCTATCTCGACGCGGACAAGATCGAATTCCCCATCACGATCCGCACCAGAACCAGCGGAGACAGATTCATCCCCAGAGGCATGAAGGATCTGAAGAAGCTCAAGGACTTTTTTATTGACGAAAAAGTTCCCAAATTTGAAAGGGATAATATCGCCGTATTTGCGGATGGCAGAAAGATAATTTGGATCGCGGGCTACCGCGCCGATCAACGTGTATGTCCGGATGAAAAGTCCGTCAGATACCTGCAGATAACCGCGGAATCGCTTCATGAAAAGCCCAAACGCGCGGCAAACCGAACCAGAAAACAAGGAGAAGATAATGAACTCAATGAATTGTGATATCTCAGCAGTCTTATTTGACGAGTATAAAATACAAGCCAGGATCAAGGAGATCGGGGGTGAGATCTCCCGCCAGTATCAGGGAAAGACGCCTGTATTCGTGGGAATCCTCAAAGGCGGGTTCGTCTTTTTGAGCGATCTCATCCGTAGTATCACGATACCCATCGAGCTGGACTTTATGGCAACTTCCAGCTATGGCAGTGGCACTGTTTCCTCAGGCATTGTCAAAATACGCAAGGACATAGACATCGATATCAAGGACAGGGACGTCATCATCATCGAGGATATCGTGGATAGCGGTCTTACTCTGCAGTACATCAAAGAATACCTTTCCAAGCACGAGCCAGCATCCGTGCGGACCTGCGTCCTCCTGGACAAACCGGAAGCGCATAAGATCGACGTCGCGTTTGACTATGTCGGCTTTAACATCGGCAATGAATTTGTGGTCGGCTATGGGCTGGATTACAATGAGCTTTACCGTAACCTGCCGTATATCGGCATCCTTAAGGAAGAATTATATTCATGAGAAATAAACTCGCCTCACTCGCAGTCATGATCTTCTCGGGCTTGAGCCTCTTCGGCAATGCTGCGGACAGCACCAAGGTGCCGGTCAGTCCCCTTGCTGATCCCAGTGTGAAGCAGTTCAGTTCCTTTGTGGGGATCATGATGGGCGCGATAATCGTCATATCGGTGATCAGCCTGATTCGCATCTGGTATCTGAAAACACGCAAGAAAAAAGACACAAAGCAGGATCAGCAGAAACCCCAGAACGAAGCACCCAAACCACCTGTCGCCGGTAATAAATCACCTGTCTCAGTGCCGGTAATTTTCATCATGCTCATGCTCTTCATCGTGGTCTATCACATGATGACGACATCCCGGGAGCAGGTCACCAAAGCCAGCTATACTGCCTTCAGACAACAGGTACAACTCAAGCAGATCAAGACAGCGGACTTCACTGAGTTGGATATCAGCTACACGGACAAAGACAACAAGAAGTACCGTACCGTTATGCCCTTCGCGGATCCCAAAGTAGTGGATTCGCTTGTGGTTCAGGGAGTCAAGGTCAGCACTATCAAGCCCTCCCGCTGGGAAAGCTATCTGATCTATTTCGCGCCGATCCTGCTACTGATCGCTTTCTACTTCTTCTTTTTCAGGAATATGAACTCTCAGAATTCCAAGGCTTTCAGCTTCGGCAAGAGCAAAGCCAAGCTCTATGAAGGCACAAAATCACGTGTGACTTTCAAAGACGTCGCCGGAGTGGATGAGGCTAAGGAAGAATTGCAGGAGATCGTGGAGTTCCTAAAAGACCCAAGGAAGTTCCAGCGTCTTGGCGGACGCATCCCGCGTGGTGTGCTGCTGGTCGGACGCCCGGGAACAGGCAAGACTCTCTTGGCAAAAGCAGTTTCCGGAGAAGCAGGAGTACCTTTCTATTCCATCTCCGGATCGGACTTTGTGGAGATGTTCGTCGGCGTCGGCGCTGCCAGGGTTCGTGACCTCTTCGACAATGCCAAGAAGCACTCGCCATGTATATGTTTCATCGATGAGATCGACGCAGTCGGCAGACACCGCGGAACCGGATTGGGCGGTGGTCACGACGAACGTGAACAGACTCTAAACCAGCTGTTGGTCGAGATGGATGGATTTGAACCAAATGAGGCAGTGATCATTATTGCCGCTACGAATCGCCCGGACATTTTGGATCCGGCGCTCTTGCGTCCCGGTCGCTTTGACCGTCAGGTCACTGTCGATCTTCCCGATATCAAAGGCAGGACGGAGATTTTGCGGGTTCACGCCGCTAAGGTTCCGCTTTCTGATGATGTCCAGCTGGAGATCATAGCCCGTGGAACACCCGGTTTCAGCGGCGCCGATCTGGCGAATATCGTCAATGAAGCGGCTCTGATCGCGGCTTCGCACAACAAGAAAGTCATAGATATGGACGATTTTGAAGAGGCTAAGGACAAGCTGACCCTGGGTAAGGAAAAGAAAAGCCGGGTCATCCCCGAAGAAGATAAGAAGCTAACCGCCTATCATGAAGTGGGGCACGTGCTTACATCTATATTCCAGGATAAGACCGAACCGGTTCATAAGGTCTCGATCATCCCGCGAGGATTCACAGGAGGCGCGACGCACTATCTGATGACGGATAAGACCGGTTATTCCCGCAGTTTCCTTAAGCAGATGCTGGTCACCATGATGGGTGGGCGCGCCGCGGAAGAGATCGTCTTTTCCGAGCTTACCACAGGCGCAGGAAATGACCTCGAACGCATCACAGAGATCGCCAAGAAAATGGTTTGCGTCTGGGGAATGAGCGACAAGGTCGGGCCTATGACCGTCGGCAAGGAACAGGGAGAAGTCTTCCTGGGTATGGATCTTGGTTCCAGAGAGATCCACAGCAACGAAACAGCTCTGCTCGTGGATTCAGAAGTTCGCGCCCTGATCACCGAAGCACACGATCATGCGATCAGAATCCTCAAACAGCATTATGAACTGATGGACATCCTCTCCAAGCTCCTTTTGGACAAAGAAACACTGGGAACAGAGGATATCTTCGATCTGATCCTGCAGCACATCTCAGAGGAAGACAAAGCCATCGTTCAAGCCAAATATGATCGCGCAAAAGAAATGAGATTTGAACACAGCGAACGCATAGATGAGGAGATTGACCAAGAACCTGACAGAGATTCTACTCCAGCTCCGGAACTCAAACCCGAAGGACACGGAGACGAAGCATGAGCCAGATGCACGGCACGACCATCATCGGTATCCATCGAAACGGCACAACCGCAATCTGTGGGGACGGTCAGGTGACGCTTGGCGATACGATCGTCAAAGGAACCGCGGTTAAGATCAGGAAGCTCTTCGACGGTAAGGTCATCGGTGGATTCGCAGGTGCGACCTCTGACGCGATCACGTTGTTCGAGAAGTTTGAAGAAAAGCTCAAAGCCAACAAAGGGAGCCTGAAGAAGTCCGCCGTCGAGCTTGCCAAGGAATGGCGAAGTGACCGCTATCTGCGCAAGTTGGAGGCAATGCTCGTCGCCGGGGACTCGACCGGGATCATCCTGATCACAGGAGTGGGAGACGTTCTGGAGCCGGATGATGGGATCATCGCCATCGGTTCCGGCGGAAACTATGCCCTTGCAGCGGCACGAGCCCTGAGTGCGAACACCAAGCTATCGGTCAAAGACATAGCGATCAAATCGGTCCTTGTAGCTTCCGAGATCTGTATCTATACTAATTCCAACTACATCATCGAGGAAATATGACCTATACGGTTGAATCACTGACTCCCGCGAGGATCGTCAGTGAATTGAATAAATATATCATCTCCCAGCACGCGGCTAAGCGCAGCGTGGCAATTGCCCTGCGCAACCGCTGGCGTAGACAGCAGATAACCGGTGATCTTCAGAGCGAGATCATGCCCAACAATATCATCCTGATCGGGCCTACCGGCGTAGGGAAAACAGAGATCGCCAGGCGACTTTCCAAGCTAGCGAACGCTCCCTTCATCAAGGTCGAAGCTTCCAAATTTACGGAAGTTGGCTATGTTGGCAGGGATGTCGAATCCATGATCCGCGAGCTCATGAACAACGCGGTCAATCAATTTCGCCATCAGATGCTCGAAGAAGTTGCCGAAGAAGCGATGCGGATAGCGATAAACAAAGTTCTGGACATTCTTGTTCCTCCTGTGAAATTCAAAACGAGCGAGCCTGAAAGGACGGAGCAGAAACGCAGACACGAAGCTACCAAGGCTAAGACCAGAGAAAAACTCCTTTCCGGGGCTTTGGACGAGCGGATGATCGAGATCCGTATCGAACCGGAACCGGGGCCCAGCATTGAGATTCTGCCCAGTATCAATTTCGAACTGATGGATATGAATATCAGCGATATGCTGAGCGGGATGCTCCCTCATAAAAATCAGGACAAAAAGCGTCCCATGAGCGTTAAGGATGCCCTTGCATATTATCAGGAACGCGCTGCAAACGATCTGGTCAACAAAGATAAGGTCGTGGAAACCGCTAAGTTCGCCGTCGAGAATCACGGTATCGTCTTCATCGACGAACTCGACAAGATAGCCGTGCATGAACGTGGTGGCGGTATCGACGTATCCCGTAGCGGAGTCCAGCGTGACCTGCTCCCCATAGTCGAAGGTTCGACAGTTCCTACGAAATATGGCACCATAGACACCTCACATATACTCTTTATCGCAGCCGGCGCTTTCCATACCGCAAAACCTTCCGACCTTATACCGGAACTCCAGGGCAGATTCCCCATCAGAGTGGAACTCAACAGCCTCACGCAGGATGATTTTGAGAGAATTTTGACTGAACCGGAGAACGCTCTCACAAAGCAGTATATTGCCCTCTTTATGGCGGAATCGGTCAAGCTTAGTTTCCAGCCTGCAGCAATCGGAGAGATCGCCAGGTATGCTGCTCTTGCCAATGACAAGATGGAAGATATCGGTGCCCGAAGATTGCATACGATCATGAACGCGCTGCTGGACGAATACCTGTTCACCATGCCCGGCGAGAAGCTGAAGAAGGTGACCATCACCGCCAGAGAAGTCGTTGCGAAGCTCTCTCCCCTGATCGAAAGTGAAGATCTGTCGAGGTTTATCCTGTAATATGCCTGCTAGTTTAAAAAACATGTTCCGGGCACTGACTGTGAGAAACTACCGTCTCTATTTTATGGGACAAGGGATCTCCGTGATCGGAACCTGGATCCAAAGAACCACCATGGGGTGGTTTGTTTACCGGCTTACCGGCTCGGTTTTTATGCTGGGTCTGGTAAGCTTCCTATCCATGATCCCGTCGGTATTCATCAGTCCCTTTGCCGGCACCTGGGCGGACAAATGGAACCGCCACAAGCTGATCATCGGAACACAAACAGCTTTCTTTATTCAAACTTCGCTCCTGGCAACAGGTGCCCTGACCGGGTTCATCAATGCCGACAGGCTCTGGCCGATCGTCGCCCTGTCACTGTTTCAAGGTGTGATCGAGGGTATTGACGCCCCTGTGCGTCAGTCATTCCTGATAGATCTGGTCAAGATACGCAGCATGATCCCGAACGCAGTGGCAATGAACTCCGCGATGTTCAATGGCGCCCGTCTTGTGGGACCGGCAGTTGCCGGTTTCCTCATTGTCGCCGTCGGAGAAGGATTCTGTTTTGCAATTAACGCTATATCCTATATTGCCGTGATCGTCATGCTGATCATGATGAATATCACCTACACACCGTATGTTGATACCGGTGAGAGCACATTCAAGAAGATCAAGGATGGATGGCGCTATTCCTGGGGTCAGTTCCCGATCCGCTTCCTGATCAGCAACATAGCGATCTACACCCTGTTTGGCATGTCCTATACCACTCTCCTACCTGTCTTTGCCAAGGATATCCTGCACGGGGATTCGCGAACCATGGGCATGATGATGTCCTTTGCCGGGATCGGAGCTCTGATCGGCGCGCTGTATCTCGCTTCACGTACGACGATCGAGAATATGGCAAACCGGATGTTGCTCTTGGGAATACTTGTGAGTGTGACTCTGATCGGTCTGTCTTTCAGCACTTTGCTCCCCTTGAGCCTTTTCCTCATGGTCATTATCGGCTTTGGGATGATGATGCAGATGTCCTCGACCAACACCCTGATCCAATCCGTTGTGGAAGATAAGATGCGCGGACGTGTTCTGAGCCTTTACACCATGGCTTTCGGATCGGTGACTCCCTTTGGCAGCATCCTGACGGGTACGCTCTCCTCCAGGATCGGCGTGCAGTACACTCTCGCGATCTGCGCGGCTGTTTGCCTGATCTGGTCACTCTCAGGGCTCAGAACTTTGCCGAAAATGAACCGCAGCATATTCAGGATGCTGATCCATGCAAACAACCGGGAGATCTATAGACCCCGAGACATCAGTATTTCCATGAAACCGGAGCAGATCAGTGAAAGCATTTAGCTTCCTGGGCGACGGTTCTCTGGATTATCGCACCCTGATGCGGGAGCAATGCGACCTCCGCATCCAGAGAGTGCACATTCCGATATACAGGCTGGTAATTGCCGAGCAGACCCATTCCTGCATTGTTCATGAATGCACCGAGGCAGATTGTGGAGCTGGCTTGGGCTCTCATCCCCAGATACTGGAAGCAGACGGATTGATCACCAGTGTCCCCAACCAGTTTGTCCTGATCCGAACCGCCGATTGTACTCCCGTGATCCTTATTGATCAGGATCTGCGAGCTGTCGCCGCGATACACAGCGGCAGGGAAAGTACCCGCAAGAACATTTGCGGCAAGGCAGTTCGACAGATGATCGAGAACTACGGTTGCAGTCCGGAACGGATCACCGCCTCGATCGGTGCGGGTATATGCGCCGAGCATTACGAAGTAAGCGAAGCTATATGGGATGAGTTTATCCATAGCCTCGAAGAACAGGGCATCACCACCGATGGCATGCTCTTCCGTCATCCTGATGTGCGTTTGACAATCTACAGACAGCTCATCCACGCCGGTCTTGCCGCGGAGAATATACAGCAGAACACCGATTGCACTTTTGAATCTGACAACTATTTTTCCTTTCGCAAAGATGGCAGCCACAACCGCCAAATCAACTTAGCCGGATTGGTAATATGACAAATATCTATCAGAATCCCACGAGAGATCTGGTCCTGGAGATTAGAGACAATGGTATGTCAGCCTGGCTGACCATAAATTCCCACACTGGTCTCATCGACGAGAAAGACATCCTTGATCTCCTCGACTCTGCCGGAATCAAAGCAGGTTTTGAAGACGCCCAGAAGTATATCCGGGAAAACAACCTGGAGAAGGAAATGGGCAGAGCTTTTCCCGTCGCCATGTGCAGTCAGGGGCAAACAAGCACGAAGCTCCGCTATTACTTTGAGACACCTGCCGGCTTGAAACTCAGCGATCAGACATCTCCCAATGCCCTGAAGGATCTGAGCTATGTCGTTCCTGGAACTGTCCTTGCCGATTATTCCAGCAACCTCTTCGACCGCCAGGGTTCGATCTACAATATCTTTGGTGAGATCATTCCGAATGAGAAAATCGATCTCGTCTCTGCCCATGACCAAGCCGGTGAAGCAGTCAATTTCGATGAGCTGCGCAATTCCTACATTGCTCAGAAAACAGGTTATCCATTTATCGACGAAGAGGGACATATCTCTATCCTGGATTCCTTGCTGCTGAGCGAAGCCTCCGCGGATATCTTCCCGCTGCATACACCTCTGAACGTCACCTTCCAGGGCGATCTCTACAATGCTGAGATCGTCTGCGGCGGATCACTGACAGTGAACGGTAAGGTTAATTCCTGCACACTCGTCGCGGATGGGGACGTGAGCATCTGGAACGACGTCGAAAGCAGCGGGATCACTTCTAAAGCGAACGTCGAGGTCAAAGGCAGGATCATCTTTTGCGATAACCCCGGGATCAACTGCCTGGGCGATATAAACTTCACCGGAGCAGTCTCCTCCCGGATACTCTGCCGGGGCAAGGTCTGCTTTGAACAAGAGATCTCCGAATGCCGCGTCGTAGGTGATAAAGGCATCACCGGCGACCATGAGAGAGGAGTGATCGTCTCCTCGAATATTCAGGCTTGCGGAGATATTGATATTGCCGGTCTGGGCAGCGTCGATGAAGGCGCCAACGAAGTAGAGATCACCATCAGTCCCTATTATAAGACCATGCTGATGCTTCTGACCAAGGAACTTATCCGCCTGAAGAGCGGTTCTGATCCGGACGAATCGCAGTTGTCCCAGCTCAAGGAAGAGATCCGCGCCTGCGAGAACGAACTCGACTTCCAGCTAAATAACTTCCTCAAACGTCCCCGCGAAGAGAAGACCCATGTCATCATACACCATGATGTTCACCCCGTGGCTCAGATCCGGGTTTTGAAACATTCCTACACGATCAAGAGCTATCAGCTTGGGCTGGAGCTCACCGAGAAAGATTAGATTATACTCATATAAGTGGAGTTTATACATGACGCGCAACCTGTTGATTACAATGTTACTACTGATCCTGACCTGCACAATATTCGGGCTCGAGCCGGATTTCGCACGCGATCCCGCTATCTCTCCCAACGGAGATCAGATCTGTTTTGTTTATGATGGTGACCTCTGGATAGTCCCCTTCAAAGGTGGGGATGCGCGTCGCCTCACTGCCACGGAAGGCGCGGAATGGGGTCCTGCCTGGTCACCCGCCGGAAACCTGATCGCCTTCAATTCCAATCGTGAAGGGCAAAGCTACGTCTATACAATCGCCCCTGAAGGCGGATCAGCTCAGCCTGTCTTCCGGGAGAGCTTCACTGTCGTGGATTGGTTCAAGGACGGCAAGAGCCTGCTTACAACCCGCTATTCTCACCGGAATGGCAACGGGTTTTACCGGCTTCCTCTGGATGGCACCCGTCCCGTACTCCTGGCCGAGGTAGGTGATCGCTACGCGACCTTGTCCCCTGATAATACCAAGATCATCTTCAACCGTTACGGAGATCCTTTCAGGGAAGCCTACCAGGGAAGCATGAACGGAGATCTCTGGGAGTTTGACCTCAACACAAAAGCCTACACCAGGCTCACTTCAACACCTCTGACGGAACGTTATCCCAGATACGCTTACAGCTCCAATTCGATCTATTATTGCGCCTCGGACAGTGAGAGATTCCAGCTTTACCGTGTAGATCAGGGTGATTTCAGCAAACCGAGACAACTCAGTTCGTTCCCCGTCTGGAGCGTGCGTGATATCACGATCGCCCGGACCAACGACAGAATCGTCTTCGAGCTGTTTAACGAGATCTGGGCATATGATCCGACCAGGATCGCAGCAAATCCTCTCAGCAAAGTCGTCATCAACATCCCTGAAGACCGCTGGACATCCTCTCAGGTCACTGAACGGCTGGATAACAATTTCTGGGACTACACGGTCAGTGACGACAAGCTCGTCCTTGGATTCCAGGCTGCTTACGATGTCTATGCCATGCCCTTCAAGGGCGGAGAACCAAAGCGGATCAGCAATGACCACGCCGGTAATTCCAACCTCCTGTTCCTTCCCGGTAGTCACAAGATGCTCCTCCAAAGGATGAATCAGGGCAGAGACGATCTCTGCATTACCACCGTGGATTCTCTCTGCGCGGTCACTCCCGTCAGCTGGTTCGCCGATCGAGACTTCTATCTGGAGAATATCTATCGCGATTCCCAGGACAACATCATAATCGCTTACCGTGATAACCTCATGGGTGGCAAGATCGCCCTTACGGACAAGGATTTGGCGGAGATCACCCCTCTCGATCTTCCCGGAGCAGTGAGTTCAAACTTCGCGATAAACAAGGCAGGTACCTACGCTGTTTTTGCCGTCCTGCGCGAAGATACCTGGATGCGGGAACTCTACCTCTATGAGATCGCCACAAAGACAAGCCGAAAGATCCTCACGGACAATCTGTGGATCGACAGCATCGTCTGGACTCCGGACGATAAGTCCGTACTTATGACCCGCGCCAATTCCATCTACAGGCTCGATCTCGTTCCAAGAGATGAATTTGAGGTCGTCAAAGACAATTGGAAAGAGATCCTCACTAAACTCGAGGTCAGCACTCCCGTGATCGTTGATACTCTGCAGGCAGATTCCCTGAAAACCGAAGAGACTCGACCGGAACCGATCCAGGATACTCTCACCGAAGCCCCCAAAACCACTCTGGACGTCGTCTGGGAAGGCATCGACCATCGGCTTTTTCCGGTGATCTCCAAGACCAATAAACGCCTCTGGGTGCTCAAATGCAACGACGATACAACCTTTGTCTATGTCAGCTCTCCCACTGGAGACAGCGGAGACGTGACCCTCAACCGCATCAATATCTACGGTAGTGGCGACGATGAGGTCACCGTTCTCGGTAAGCGAGCTGACAACATAAAATACATCGGCTCAGATATTTACTTCCTCGACGGCAGCACTCTCAGAAGTTATAATCTCGATACCGGCAAGAAAGCCTCTGTCAGTACTGTCTTTGATTTCACCTACGACGAGAAGATACTGAATAAACGTGTCTTTGAACAAGTCTGGGGAGCGTTCGGACTGAACTTCTACGATCCCGCCATGCATGGCAAGGACTGGGAAGCAGTTTACAAGCAATACGCTCCTTACGTCGAAAAAGCACGAAACATGGAAGACATCTCCATGATCGTCGATGAGATGATCGGGGACGTAAACGCATCCCACACAGGTTTCTATCCCCGCCAGGAACGGATCTACCCCACCAAGCAAAGCGCCTGGCTGGGAGTGGATTTTGACTACAGTTCGGTTCTGCCCGTCGGGATCAAGGTCCGCACCGTCCTTCCCGATACCCGCCTGGCAAATCTCTACCGCCTGAAAGCCGGCGCTCTAATCCTCAGCATCGATGGCGTCAAGATCACCGCGCAGACTCCTCTCGACTCTCTGCTTGCCGATAAAGCCGGCAAGAAGATCAACATCAGCTTCGAGCAGGACGGAAAGACTCAGGAAGCTGTCCTGACAGGACTTACCTGGTACGAACAGCGCAATCTCTGGTACAATTACAAGGTCATGAACCGTAGAGATCAGGTCAAATCTCTTTCCGGAGGCAGGATCGGCTACATCCATATTCCCTCGATGGGAATTGCCGACTGGAACAACTTCTACCGTGAGCTCTTCCGTGACAACACGGATAAGGAAGCTTTGATCATCGATGTGCGCGGTAACAGCGGCGGACGCATCCACGATCAGATCATCAGCCTCTTGCTCAAGCGTCCTTACGCCTTGTCCTCCTCCAGACGCTATAGTAAGGATCCCGCACCTGAACCGAGTGAAATGTGGGCAAAGCCCAGCATCGTTCTGGTTGACGAACACTCCTTCTCCGATGGCGAGATCTTCCCCATCGTCTATCAGCAGCTCAAGCTGGGCAAGGTCGTGGGCTATCCCTCCAGCGGCGCGGTCATCGGCACCTGGGAATTCGAGCTGATCGACGGCTCCTCCATGCGCATGCCCGGAAGCGGTTGGTACAAGCTGGACGGCACGAATATGGAAGGCACGGGCGCCAAACCTGATATCATCGTCGAGCTTACTCCCAACGATATTGCCGCCGATCGTGATCCCCAGCTGGTCAGAGCGGTCAGCGAACTCATGCAGGAACTGGGTAGTGACCGGAAGTGAACTGAACAATCTCCTGGTCAGGGCGGATATAGCCCTCAGGACGAACTGGCTCCATGCCCTGAACCTCCTGGACGAAGCTGAAAAGATCGCTCCGGATGAAGCCCGCATCTATGGCATGCGTGGCGAGATCCTCATGGACAGACAGCTCCACAAACGAGCGATCGAAGCCTTTCAGAAAGCGCTTGCCCTCGCCCCCGATCAGGTGCATTTCAACTATCTCATCGGCAACTGCTATCTCGCCCAGAGCGAATACCGCATGGCGCTGGTCTATTACGAAAAGACCTCTCCTCTGCCTCCCGAGATCAGCTACAACCGGGCTTTGGCGCTCGCCATCCTGGGAAGACTGATAGAAAGCACCTCCGTCCTGCGGGAAACGATCAAGGAAGGGATATATAGCCCCTATTACTACTATCTTCTGATCGAGCAACTCATTCGCCTGAAGAGCTTTGACGAAGCTCTTGTCTATACTCTCGAAGCCCTTGACCGCTTTGGTCCGGTCTTCCATCTTCGCCTCTTCCAAGCAACGATCTATTGCCAAAAGGGCATCTGGCTCAAGGGTTATCACATCTACAACCAGCTCAACCAGGAGCGTCCTTTCGGTCAGCCGGATCAGCTCCAGCCTTTTGCCAACAGCGCCTGGAAGATAGGCAATTACAAGCACGCCATCGAACTCTTCGAGAAGCTCCTGGAGATCGATCCCTACGTGACTTCCGGTTATGAAGAATATCTGCGTTTGCTCCTTGAGACTGACAGATTTAGCCAAGCCAGGGCTGTGATGAGAAAAGCCCGCCAAAATCTCGGCAGACTTTCCCCTGTCCTTTTACTGATCCAGGAAAGGATCAATCAGGAAGGACAGAAACCCGATCATGATCTGTAGGCTGCTCAACCCTATCAAGGATTACGCCTGGGGTTCAAGGTCGTATCTTCAGGAACTGCTGGATATGCCGGACAAGCTCGGTTCCCCCCTCGCCGAGGTCTGGATGGGAGCGCATCCCGAATCTCCCTCACGGGTGGTGACCTCTAGTGGGGAGCAGGATCTGGACTTGTTTCTCGCCTCGCAGGGTGACTCTCCTTTGCCGTTCCTCTTCAAGGTACTGTGCGCGGACGAACCGCTCTCTCTTCAAGTGCATCCCCCCAAAGCTCTTGCCCGTTCAGGCTACGAACGGGAGAATGCCCTCGGTCTGCCGCAGGATTCGCCCCGGCGCAATTATCGTGACGCCAATCATAAACCCGAAATGCTCCTGGCGCTAACCTCCTTCGAAGCTCTCGCGGGGATCAGAGACTATCAGGAGATCATCTCCACGATCAAGCTCCTCGATCTTGAGTCTCTGCCTGCTGAGTTTTCTGTGTTTTGCCTTGAGCCTTCGCCTGATTCGCTGCGTGAGTGTTTCAGAGCATTACTGACCCTTGCTCCAGCCAGGCGAGGGGAGTTGATCAATACTGTTTTACAGACTCTTGAGGATCGACCCCAGTTCCCGGAGGAGATTCGCTCAGCCATCCGGCTTCTCAATGAATACTATCCTCAGGATATCGGCAGCATCTTCCCCATCTTCATAAACTACATCAAGCTTGAGCATGGCGACGCGATCTATCTCGAGCCGGGGATCCCCCACAGCTATCTCAGAGGAAGCGGCCTGGAACTGATGGCGAATTCCGATAATGTCCTCCGCGGAGCCCTAACCCCTAAGCATATCGACGTCGAGGAATTTCTCAAAGCTTGCGAGCTCGCTCCACGTTCTCCCCTGCGGGTTCAGCCTGCTACTGAAATGCCTGGTTTCTCATGTTTTTCCCCACCGGTGGATGAATTCGTGCTTGAGATCATCCATGCCCCCTGCCCATGCCTGGAATTGCATTCTTGCCCAAGTATCGTGCTATGTCTCCAGGGCAGCTCTACCCTCAGCGAACCGGATAGTTCCGGTGCTCTGAAGCTGAACCTTGGAGAGACAGCCTTTATCATCGGCGCCAAAGCCATTCGGATCGATGGTAAGTGTGTAGTAGCCCTTGCCAGGGAAAACCGCAGGACTAAACTAACTAACGGGAGATAGTATGACACTCGCGATCTCACAGATCACCGATCTCATCACCGGGTTTCTGACTCCGGAACGCCTCTCTCTGGCGATCCGGGTGATCCTCATCCTGGGGATCGGTATCCCGCTCATCAGACTGATCCGCAAACTAACCCGGAAAGCCACTTCGGATCGTCTTTCCGCCCAGTCCGGTCAGCTTGTCCAGCGGACTGTCTATTACGCGGGTATCCTGATCATCCTGGTGATGGTGCTCAATGAGTTTGGCTTCAAACTCTCCGCTCTGCTCGGTGCTGCTGGAGTCTTTGGCCTCGCCATCGGCTTTGCTTCCCAAACCAGCATCTCCAATATCATCAGCGGGATCTTTCTGATCAGCGAGAAACCCTTCGTGATCGGCGACATGATCGAAATTGCCGGCACCCTGGGCGAGATCCAATCCATCGACCTGCTTTCGATCAAACTCAAGACCACCGACAACCGCTTCGTTCGGGTTCCCAACGAGACCATGATCAAATCCGAGGTCATCAACCTTACTCACTACAACGTAAGACGTGTGAATATAAATGTCACTGTCGCTTATGGCTCCGACCTGCCCAAGGTTCTGACTCTCCTGGGTGAGGTTGCCCAGCGCGAAGAACTGGCACTCCAGGAACTTGGCTATATCGCTAACCTCGAAAAGTTCGGCGAATTCGGCATCGAGATCCTCTTCGGCGTTTGGTGTAAAACCACAGACTACGCCCTCATGAAGAACTCTCTCATGATCAGCATCAAAGACTCATTCACCGCTCAGGGCATCGAGATACCCTATCCGCATCTGGAGTTGAGAACGTCTCCGGGTAGCGCGACACGGCTAGATTAACAGATTAACAGATTAGCAGATTAGCAGATTAACAGATTAACAGATTAACAGATTAGCAGATTAACAGATTA
>DAOPZE010000027.1:0-22881 GCA_035353255.1 Candidatus Cloacimonadota bacterium | reverse complement strand
TCGTCACTGGTTCTTATACCCGGATTACTGAGGTTCAGAAGGCGACCCTGAAGTCTTTCCGGGGGGTCATGAAGGCATATTGTGGGAAACTTTCTCAGGTCAGTAAATTTCTGATTGACACAAAAAAGCCATGCGTCAGAATGGTTAAAAGTGTTGAAAAGGATATAATTATGAAGATAAAACTTACGCGGGAATTCATCCACAAGCTGCCAAAAACTGATCTGCATGTGCATCTGGATGGATCCGTCCGGATCGAAACCATCATCGATCTGGCGAAGAAAAACAACATCAAACTCCCCACCATGGATGCTCACGAATTACGAAAACTGATCGTCTGTGGCGAACATACAACAAGCCTCGAAGATTACCTGCGTGGGTTTGACATCGTTAATCTCGTTCTGCAGGACAAGGAAGGGCTGAGACGCGCCGCTTATGAACTGGCTGAAGATGCAGCAGCAGAGAACGTCCGCTATATGGAAGTTCGCTATTCCCCTATCTTGCACACACTTAAGGGGCTCAAGCTGACCGAGATCTCGCAGGCTGTCATCGACGGGCTTAAGCACGCGGAACGTGATTTCCCGATCAAGACAGGGGTCATTATCTGTGGGATCAGGAATATGGATCCGACCACTTCGTTGAAGCTGGCGGAACTGGCGATCGCCTTCAAGAACAAGGGTGTGATCGGCTTTGATCTCGCCGGGGGTGAATATAACCATCCTGCCAAGGATCATAAGGATGCCTTCGACCTCGCGCTGAAGAATAACCTGAATATCACCATCCATGCAGGTGAAGCCTATGGCCCCGAGAGTATCCATCAAGCGCTGCATTATTGCGGCACACACAGGATCGGACACGGCACACGTTTGGTCGAAGACGGTGATCTTTTGAACTATGTGAACGACCATCGTATCCCGCTGGAGATCTGCATTAAGAGTAATTTCCACACCAAAGCGGTCAAGAATATACAGAGCCATCCGATCGATTTCTATATCGATTATGGCTTGAGGGTGACGATCAATACGGACAACCGGATCATCAGCGACACCACGGTCACGGATGAATATATGCTCGCCATCAACGAACTCGGGCTTTCCTATCCCACGATCAAGAACGTGATCCTGAATGGTTTCAAGAGCGCTTTCATACCTTACAAAGAACGTGCCCGCATGGTCAATGATGTGCTCAAGGAATTCGATCTGATCGAAGAAGCGGAACTCAAGACCGTCGTCAAGGTCAAAGAAAATCTCTAAGCCGGGGGAGAAAGGTAATTGCTCGATAATATCCTGAAATCCATGGAGCAGGCAGAGATCTTGCTCAGGGCACTTCGCGAAGATCAGGACGGCCTTGCACAGATAAACGGCATGATCAGGCAGATCGTGGAAGTTTACCGTAAGCAGGGGAAGGTCATCATTTTCGGGAATGGCGGCTCGATGGCGGACGCGACGCACTTCGCGGAAGAGCTTTCCGGAAGATATCATCTGGATCGTCCGGCACTTCCGGCTCTGGCGCTATCCGATCCCGCCTTTCTGACCTGCGTTGCCAATGACTTTGGTTACGAAGCGGTCTTTGCCAGGGGCGTGGAAGCCTTCGCCAAGCCCGAAGATGTCGTTATCGGGCTTTCTACCAGCGGTAATTCCGCCAACGTCCTGAACGCGCTAAGGCAAGCCCAGTCGATGGGCTGTTTTACGATCGCTCTGCTGGGCAAAGATGGCGGAAGCATCAGAGAAACATGCGATTATGAGATCGTGATCCACTCGGAAGACACCGCAAGGATCCAGGAGATTCACATGACCATCCTGCACATCCTCGTCGCGGAGATCGAGCGGGAACTTTTCTTTAGACCAAAACAGAATAAAATTAGCTAACGGAGCAGATAGATGATCTTTACATCAGAGAAACTGACAAAATTGCCTTACACCTACCTTCCCGCTGATTTTGATATCAGCAATGGCGAAGCGGTCAAAGCCTACCTTGAGGCTCTCACTCATGAGCAACCGCACGATCCGCAGGAACTTATCCAATTGATGGAGAAGTATTCTGAGCTTTCCAAAGCCCTGTCGGATGAGCTGTCCTGGCGTTACATCCGCATGACGGTCAATGCCGATCAGGAAGAACTCGCGGATAAATATAACGACTATTATGCCAATGTATATGCTCCGGCTGAACCTTTCAGGTTCGCGATCAAACAGCTTTTCTATCAGAGCCCTGAACGGCAGAAACTCGATCATGCCGAATATGACCACCTAAACCAGATGATCGCCAATGACATCGAGCTGTATCGTGATGAGAACGTGCCCTTGCGCGTGCAGGAATCCGAGCTTGCCAATAAATACGGCAGCATGGTCAGCAAGATGACCGCTATGTTCCAGGGCGAAGAACGCACGACTTCTCAGCTTGCCGTCTTCCTCAAGAGTCCGGATCGCGCCAAGCGTGAAGCAGCCTGGAGACTGAGAACAGGTTTGTTCGCTGAGCACGCCGAAGAGCTTGACAGCCTCTTCGACGAGATGAAGGATATCAGGGTAAAGATCGCTTCCAATGCGGGATTCGACAATTATCGGGACTATATGCACAAGGAATTGGGACGCTTCTCCTACACGCCTGAGGATCTCTACAAGTTCCACGACGCGGTCGAGAAGGTCGTCATTCCCTTTGTGCGCAAGAAGGATGAGCATCGTAAACAGGTTTTGGGATTTGAAAGTCTGCGTCCCTGGGATATGGCTGTCGATCTCGACGGAAGGGAATTGAAACCGTTTCGGACCACCGGCGAATTCATCGACAAAGCCGTGAAAGTCCTTGCCAAGGTCAAACCTGACTACGCGATCCAGCTGGAAATGATGTCCAACAGCGGTCTGCTCGATCTTGAGAACCGCAAGGGGAAAGCTCCGGGCGGTTACAATTCCGGGATCAATGATCTTGCCAGCAGCTTTATCTTTATGAATCACGTCAAGCAGCATAATGACGTCGTGACCTTGCTCCACGAATCTGGGCACGCGATGCACTCCGCCGCGGGTAAGAATATCCGCATCGCGCAGTATCTGGATACTCCCAGCGAAGTCGCGGAACTGGCGTCCATGAGCATGGAACTGCTCACTATGGACTATTGGGATGAGTTTTACACGAACGCGGATGACCTGAAGAAAGCCAAACGTGACCAGCTCGAGGGCACGCTCTCGTTCCTTCCCTGGGCGATGATCGTCGATGCCTTCCAGCATTGGATCTACACCAATCCGGAGCACAGCCCGGAGCAGCGCTATGACGCCTATGTCGATCTGCATAAACGGTTTTCCACGATCCAAGACTGGAGTGGCATTGAAGAACTGCGCAAGCACACCTGGATGATGCAGCTCCACATCTTTGAAGTTCCGTTCTACTACATCGAGTACGGCATGGCACAGCTTGGCGCGCTCTCGATCTACAAGAACTACCGGGAGAACAAGGCAAAAGCCATCGCGGACTATCAGAACTTCCTCAATCTGGGCTACAGCAAACCCGTGAAAGAATTGTATAATACAGCCGGGATAGATTTTGACTTCTCCGAAGGCAGGATCAGAGAACTGGTGGATTTCGTCAGCGTGGAGCTAAACAAGATCGACAGGTTGTAATTAGTGCTGTCCATCTTTTCTAAAAGCAATTTTGCTCCTTACAATATTGCCACGGAGGAATATCTCCTGCGGGTGATGGATACTGAGGCGTTTTTGCTCTATATCAACGCTCCTTCGATCATCGTGGGTATGCACCAGAACAGCATCGCGGAGATCAATCTCGATTATGTCAAAGAGCATCAGATACCCGTGGTGCGCAGGCTCACGGGAGGCGGAACGGTCTTTCATGATCTGGGTAATCTTAATTTCTGCTTCATCATGAATGCCGCTGATGACAATCCCTGGACCTTTGCCAAATATACCGCGCCTATTCTCGAAGTGCTGAACGAACTGGGGGTCAACGCCATGCTCAAGGGCAGAAACGACCTGGTGATCGAGGATATGAAGTTCAGCGGCAATGCCAAGCTCGTCGAGCGGGGGAAGATCCTCCAGCACGGAACGATCCTCTATTCCTCCAGGATGGGAGCTCTCACTGCCGCGCTGAAGGTCAATCCCCTCAAGTTTAGCGATAAAGCGGTCAAATCCATCCGTTCACGGGTCACCAACGTCTCGGAACATCTTCCCGAGGCACTTCCGCTGGAAGAATTTACGGCTCTGATCAGGGCGAAGGTGTACTCTCTTTATCCTGATGCCAGGGACTATAGCTTCACTCCTGAGGACGAAGTGGCGATCCAAAAGCTCTGCGACGAGAAGTACAACACCTGGGATTGGAATTTCGGAACTTCTCCCAAATACAATCTCTCCCGGGCGATACGTACTGCCGCGGGAACGATCGAATCCTACCTTGACATCCAGAAAGGCAGGATCTCGCAGATCAGGATATATGGGGATTTCTTCTCCTCACGTCCGATCAGCGAACTGGAAGAGATTCTGACCGGCATGGCGCATAACGAACAAGATATCTTCTCCAAGCTGGAAGAGATCGACCATCAGGCGTATTTTGGCGCGGTGACTCCCACGGAACTGCTGGAATTGTTCTTCTAAATGTTTCGCTTATTTTCATAGCAAAAGGCGACGAGCTCAACTATTTATTTTGAATTGGCTCAATAATTGTATCATGACACATCCTTATCTTTGAAGCACAGGAGTATAAAATATATGCAGATCAGACTAGCGTTACTTGCCGGTGTTATCGCACTGGTTCTTTTGGGCATTTGCCTTGTTTATGCCGATCAGATCATCACTCCCGAAGGAGTGCATGTCGATCAGATCCGAAACGCTGACGGTTCGGTGACTTTCACTGTACGCACGGCAACATACAACGGACCTTACGCGCCTCGCAACGCGGGGGCGATATGGATCACCAACGGGTCAAATCAGTTCGTCAAGACCATCAAGGTCTGGGCGAGCAACTATCGCTACACCCTCGTACGCTGGATCGCCTCTTCGAATTACAACACCACCGGAGCAGTCACTTCAGCGTCGTTAAATAACCACCAGTTACATACGGTCACCTGGAACGCCAAAAACGCCGCGGGTGTCCTCCAGGATGACGGAAATTACACTTTCAACGTGGAATTCACTGAGCATAATGCCACTTCCAGCAATATGGGAAAATACAAGACCGTGACTTTCAGCAAGAGCGTCACACCTGTCGATCAGACCTATCCTAACGAGACCTTTTTCCGGGATATGCATCTGACCTGGACGCCGATCGTCCAGAATGGAACTATCAGTGGTACGGTTTTGGGAACGAACAACGCACCTCTTAATGGCGCTGTCATCATGGCGGGAACGCAGACCGTCTTTTCGGGAGCCAACGGGGCTTATACTATGAGCCTGACTCCCGGTACCTATGACGTCAGCTGCATGTTCGACGGTTATGAGACTCAGACCCAGTATGGAGTGGTAGTCGCTTCTTCTAACACTTCGACGCTCAATTTTAACCTGACCGCTGTCGCCAATGATGATCCTGCGGTTTCCGGCGCTGAACTTGTTCTGGCACAGAACTATCCCAATCCCTTCAAGGGAGCCACGACTCTGCGTTACTACTTGCCAAAGGCTGCTCCGGCTGCCGTATCGATCTTCAATATCAGGGGTCAGAAAGTTGCCGAACTGGCATCTCCCGCCAAAGCACAGGGCTGGAATGAAGCAGTCTGGGATGGTAAGGACTTCAACGGCAAGCCGGTCAGCACGGGAAAATATCTCTGTGTTCTCTTCTATGGAGATGAGACACTCTATCGTCCTATGACCGTGATCAAATAGTATTCAGTCAATAGTCTGTAAAGATATTCACATCAAAGGCGGAAGCTCCGGTTTCCGCCTTTCTTTATAGCTTCGATCCAGCTTTGGGAACTCTCCTTTTTCGGATCAGTAACGAGGTGGTAAGATCAGTGAAAGATGAGCTTATCTATTTCGTATCCCGTACACAGAGCATACGGTAAGCGTACGGAAGGCGTACGGTGACCATACGGCATAAGAATAGGAGAGAAATTCAAATGAATGGCGGGGGGGGAATACTGGTCAAGTGTAGTATATTGCCTGGATAGGATCGATGCGGGACGCTTTGGTCGCGGGGTAGAGACCGCTGACGAAGCCGATGATCAGGGAGAATCCGATCCCCAGGAGTACACCTTGTGCAGGCAAATAGATCGGGAACTTGACCAGATGCCCGATGCCTAGAATGACCAGCCAGGCAAGGAATATGCCCAGAAACGCACCCATCAGGGCAAGGCTGATCGCTTCTGAGATGAAATAGAAGAAGATATCGGCTTCCGTGGCGCCGATGCTCTTGCGGATGCCGATCTCCATCATCCGTTCCTGGATCGAGATCAGGAGGGTGCTGAAGAGTCCGATCCCACCCACGATCAGTGAAATGGAAGCGATCGCCGAAAGGGCTATGTTCCACTTCTTCAGATTCTTGTCGATCTCATCATTGATGGTCAGCAGCATCGCGCCGACGTCCACAAAGCTGAACGCGGGATACATGTGATGCCTCGAGAGGAGAAGCTGGCGGGCATTGTTCTTCATCTCGTAGAACTTGGCTTCGGAAGCTGCCTGCAGATAGATCGTATGGATGCCTTTCTTAGTCCCGAAATAGTTCGCTCCGTATTCAAGGGGAACATAGACTGCTTTGAGGTCTTGCTCGCGCTCGTAGTTGTTGAAGTTCATGCCGTTGCCGCTGCTCAGAACGTCTTTTGCCAGCACTCCGACGACCTGAAACTTGTTCTTGCCGAGCGTGATGGTCTTGCCGATGGGGTCTTCTTTGCCGAACTGCGATTCAGCGAAGTAATAGCCAAGAACGGCCACAGGGAGCAGGTTCTGACTTTCGTAGGCGCTGTAATATCTGCCCCGTGAAAGCTTGTAACTCTTGTTGGTGAAAAACTCGACGTCTGTTGCCCTGATCCTTACATACTGGTCTTTGGAACCGAGGCGCATCAGGGTATTGGATTCGATCGTGCCGTAGATGCACTTGTGTTCCACCTGCTCTTTCAAAGCGAGATAATCGTCATAACTTAGGGTTCCGACGCTTTGCCCCGGTCTGCGGAAACTGGTCTTTCGCCCTGAACTCTGGGTATTCTGTTCAGGAGTTATAACGATCGAATAGTTCCAGCCCATGCCTTCCATGTTCTTCTTGATCAGGGTTTTCAGCGCGTAGACGGAGGAGAACATCGTCACCACCGCCAGGACTCCGATCACGATGCCGGTCAGAGTCAGCAATGAACGCATCTTGTGGCTGGAAATGCTCTGGAATGCGCTGAAGAGACCGTCTTTGAGATGCATTTAGCCTAGTTTAGCCTTGCATTTGGGACAGAGCAGATAGACGCCCAGTTCCTTGTCGTGCTTCTCAAAAGCGTGATCAGAACCGCAATGCGGACAGGTTATCTTGACCGGTTTGTCGTTGGTGATCCACTTACATTCAGGATATGTCGTGCAGGAATAGAAGATCCTGCCCTGTTTATTCTTGCGTTGGATGATCTCGCCTTTCCCGCATTCGGGGCATTTGATCCCCAGGGTGTTGGGCTTGATGTATTTGCATTTGGGATAGGCTGAACAGGCGGTGAATTCTCCGAATCTGCCGTTGCGCTTCATCAGCGCTGAACCGCAGGTCGGACACTTCTCTTCCAGGACGACCGGTTCAAAGATCACGATATTGCCTTGTTCATCACGCTTGAAACTCTTGCTGTTCTTGCACTCAGGATAACGTGAGCAGGCGAGGAATTCTCCCCCTCTGGCGCGCTTGATCAGCATCTTACCTTCTTTGCAGACATCGCAGATCAAGCCGGATTCGACGGTGAAGCTGGTCTTTTCCTTCTTGACGTCAACTTCTCCGATCAACGCCATCAACTGGTCATAATATGACCTGACGACGTCGTGCCAGACGAGTTTGCTGTATTCGACCTCATCGAGTTGGTCTTCCATTTCGGCGGTGAATTTGACATTGAAGATCTTCTCGAACTTGCCAACCAGGAAGGTGTTGACGTCCATACCCAGCGATGTGGGAGCGATGGATTTCTTCTCCATGAGGACATACTTTCTGGTCTTGATCGTGCTGATGATCGAGGCGTAAGTGCTGGGTCTGCCGATACCTTTGGCTTCCAGTTCCTTGATCAGTGATGCTTCCGTATAACGTGAGGGTGGCGAGGTAAAGTTCTGGGAATAGACGGGTTCGCTATACTCCAGCTTGTCTTCTTTCGTATATGCGGGATCGATCTTTTCACCTAGGATGATGTTCACGTGAGGATAAGCCTCGAGGAATCCCTGCTCCGTTATCTGGCTTCCCGAGGCTGCAAAAATGGCACGTCCCACGCTGATCTGAGCGTTGGTCACAGCCAGTTTAACGGGTTTCATCTGCGTGGCGATGAAGCGCTGCCAGATCAGGGTATAAAGCCTTAGCTGATCCCGTGTGAGAGTATCCTGGATGCTTTCCGGAGTGCGGAAGGGATCTGTCGGACGGATGGCTTCGTGGGCATCCTGGGCGGTAGATTTATTTTTATAGACCCGCACGGAGGGATTGAGTCCCTTTTCGCCAAAGCGATCTTTGATCAACTTACGGGTTTCGACGACCGCTTCATCGGCTATTCTCACTGAGTCTGTACGCATATAGGTGATCAGACCGGTA
Source organism: Candidatus Cloacimonadota bacterium (assembly GCA_035353255.1). Classification (GTDB taxonomy): domain Bacteria; phylum Cloacimonadota; class Cloacimonadia; order Cloacimonadales; family Cloacimonadaceae; genus PHBP01. Next base: position 14,217 of record DAOPZE010000027.1, on the reverse strand, counting down.
CGTTCACCCTTGAGATCGATACCTTCATAAAGCTGCTGCGCGACGCTCATGGTCTTGGTCGCCTGCATATTCAGGAGCTTTGACGCTTCCTGTTGCAGAGTACTGGTAATGAAGGGCGGAAGGGGCTCGACGCTCCTGCCGGTGCGCTTGATCTCGCTGAGGATGGCTTCTTTGGAAGAAAGATCACCGACCAGTTCCAGAGTCCTGGCTTCGTTGGGGATCTCGATCTTGCCGCCATCCCACTTCTCCAAAACCGCGTGGAAGGGGGCGAGTTTATCTCTCCAGAAGTCTGCTTCGATCTTCCAGTATTCCTTGGGGATAAAAGAGCTTATCTCATTCTCACGCTCGCAGACCAGACGCAGCGCGACGGATTGCACTCTGCCGGCGGAAAGGTCTTTGGCAATGACCTTCCAGAGCAGGGGACTCACGCTGTAGCCAACGATCCTGTCCAGAACCCGTCTGGCTTGCTGAGCGTCCACCTTTGCCTGATCGATGCTGCCGGGATTTGTGATAGACTCGTTGATCGCCTTGGATGTGATCTCATTGAACACGATCCTGTAGATCTGCTTTCCCTTGAGTTCCTTGTCAAAGGCTTGAGAAAGGTGCCAGGCGATGGCTTCCCCTTCACGGTCATGATCGCTGGCGAGATAGACAGTATCGGCGTCTTTGACTGCTTCACGCAGTTCACTCAGGATCTTGGATTTGGTTTTGTCCAATACGTACATAGGCTGAAAGTTCTTCTCGATATTCACGCCCATGGTGGTTTTCGGCAGATCACGAACGTGTCCGAACGAGGCTTTGACCGTATATTTATTCTTTAGAAACTTACTTATGGTGCTGGCTTTCGCCGGTGATTCTACTATGATAAGGCCTTTTGGCATAGATACTTCCCTCTATTCTTCAAATTCGTGCTGACCGCAGCACTTCTTATATTTCTTTCCGCTTCCGCAGGGACACGGATCGTTTCTGCCCACTTTCGGGGCGACATGGACGGGACGCTGTTTCTCTCCTTCCGGAGGCGCGGGATGTGAGAACTGAGGTGGTGGTGTCATGCTCTGTGACTGTTGCTGGGCATTGATGAATGCCGAGATGTCATCATGGCTGACGGATGCGTTCTGTAGCATGCTGTCCAATTGCGCCTGTGAGAGGATATAGGTGGTAAACACCTTCTTGGTGACGGTTTCCTGGATCCTGCCGATGAGCGCTTGGAAGAGGTCGAAACTCTCTTTCTTGTACTCGATGAGAGGATCTTTGTTGGCGTAGGCACGCAGGTGAACACCTTCCTTTAGCAGATCCATCTCGTGCAGATGGTCGCGCCATTCGTCATCCACGACCTCAAGGAGACTGCGGCGTTCGATATTACGGAGGGTTTCCTCACCCAGCTGGTTTTCCTTGTGCTGATAGGACTTGATCACATATTCGTTCAAGCTGCTGATGAGGAGATCCCGGTTTGGATGATCACTTTCGAGGTCGGAAGGCTGGAGGTTGAGATTGAGCCCGTGATTGAACCAGTGGCAGAGGCGGTCGAGATTCCAGTCCTCAGGATAGGCGTTTTCGGGGATGTTCTCATTGACGATGTTCTCGACGGTTTCCTGGATCATCTCCAGGATCTCATTGCGGAGATTATAGCCCTTGAGCACGCTGCGACGGTAAGAATAGATCACTTCCCGCTGTTGGTTCATGACCTCGTCATATTTTATCAGGTTCTTACGTATTTCAAAGTTATGCTCTTCGACGCGTTTCTGTGCCTTCTCCACTGCCTTGGTCATCCAGGGATGGCGAATGGCGTCTCCGGGCTTGAGGCCCATCTTGATCATCATGGGTGCAACCCTATCTGTACCGAAAAGCCTCATAAGATCGTCTTCCAGAGAGAGATAGAACCGTGATGTTCCGGGATCACCCTGACGACCCGCACGTCCACGCAACTGACGGTCGATACGTCTGCTTTCGTGACGTTCGCTGCCGATCATGTGCAGACCGTCCTCCGGCAAGCCATAAGGATATTCTTCGGTCAGCTTGTCGGGCAGATCACGATAGCTTTCCAGAGCCTGAGTGACGACGCCCTGCCCTAGCTTGATATCAGTTCCACGTCCCGCCATGTTTGTGGCTATGGTCACGGCACCGGGTTGTCCGGCAAGGGCGACGATCTCCGCCTCTCGTTGATGCTGTCTGGCATTGAGGACGTTGTGCGCGATATTATGACGCTTGAGCAGCCGGCTCAGCACTTCGGAGACCTCGACGCTGATCGTGCCGACCAGCACAGGTTTGCCTCTGTCGTGCCAGTGCTTTATCTCATTGATGATCGCCTGATATTTCTCATTTTTGGTAAGGTAAATCACATCCTCGTGGTCGATACGCGTCACGGGGACGTTCGTGGGGATCGCCATGACCGGAAGCTTGTAGATCTCCATGAATTCTGATTCTTCTGTCAAAGCGGTACCGGTCATACCAGCAAGCTTCTCGAACATTCTGAAGTAATTCTGCAGAGTGATCGTGGCGAAGGTCTGGGTACCGGCTTCGATCGTGACGTTCTCCTTGGCTTCCAATGCCTGATGCAGTCCGTCAGAAAAGCGTCTTCCCGGCATTTGGCGTCCAGTGAATTCATCCACGATAACGACCTTGTTGTCGATGACCACATAATCCACGTCATTCTCAAATAAGGTGTAGGCACGCAGTAACTGACTGATATTATGGAGTTTCTCGCTCTTGTCCATAAAGACGGCTGTCTTGCGTTCTTTCTGTTTAGCCTTTTCCTGTTCGGAGAGAGCCTCGTTTTGATCGATCTGCCGGTAGATCTCATCCAGCGATTCCACGATGAAGAGATCTTTCTCGTTCTTGGAGAGCAGATCTCTGCCTTTGTCACAGAGATCGACGCTGTTCTGCCGCTCTTCCACGACGAAGAACAGCTCCTCGTCGAGTTCGGTCATCTTCTTGTCCCGAAGATAGATACCTTCAGTGTCGTTGACCAGCTTCTTCAATTCGCCATCCTGCAGGAGTTTGGCATAAGCTTTGTTGCGCGGGGCAGCGCGGCTGATCAGCAGGAGATTGCGTGCCAGACGATTGTTGTCCGGATTGGGGTTGTCCTCTCTCAGGTCATCCTTGACCTGAGTAAGATAACGTTGAATCAGAGCATTCTGAGCCGCCACGACCTGATGCACGGCAGGTCTCAGCTCAGGGTAGAAGTTCTTGTCCAAAGCGATCGGACCGCTGATGATCAGAGGTGTTCTGGCTTCATCGATGAGGATGGAGTCAACTTCGTCCACGATGGCGAAGTAAAAGTCTCTCTGTACAAGCTGTTGCGGCTGAGTCGCCATGTTATCGCGCAGATAGTCAAAACCGAATTCGCTGTTCATTCCGTAGGTGACGTCGCATAGATAAGCTTCCCGCCTCTCCTCGAAGTCCATTCCGGTGGTGATGCAGCCGATCGTCATACCATGGAAATTGAAGATAGGGCTCATCCACTCCGCGTCGCGCATGGCAAGATAATCGTTCACTGTCACCAGATGCGCCCCGCGACCGACCAGAGCATTCAGGAAGAGCGGCAAGGTCGCCACAAGGGTCTTACCTTCACCGGTCGCCATTTCCGCGATCTTGCCATCATGCAGCGCCATGCCGCCGATAAGCTGAACGTCGAAAGGTACCATGTTCCAGACCTGGTCATGCTCACGCACCTTGAAGCTTGTACCTACCATTCTGCGGCAGGTGTCTTTCACGATGGCGAAGACTTCCGGGAGATAATCGTCCAGTATTTCCTTGGTCAGGGATTTCAGTTCTTTCTTACAGCTATCTATTTGATTGTCTATACGATTACGTTCACTATCCTCATTCTCTTCGCGGTAGCTGATCTCCAGCTCGGAAAGTTCGTCCCGCTTGGGTTTGAGTTTGGCGGAGATCTCTTCTTTGATCTGAGTGACACGTTCACGCAGTTGCTCATCGTCGTATTCATGCAGACCGGCGAAGATCTTGTTGATCTCTAGAACGAGGGGATCATAACGGCGCAGGTCCTGGGTCGATTTATCGCCAAATAGTTTCTTTAGGATCTTTTCTAACATTCTTATATCCTTGATAGTCACCCTGAAAGGTGAGTCTCATGCCTTTTTCAGACATTAAGCCATAAAAATAGCGATAGGGGTATGTGTCAACTGATTCGTGAATTGCTGCATGTGTATTCCGGCTTATCAATACTTCTTGGCTATTGGTATCCTGGATGATTATCGTCTCCTACGGCAATGCTCAGCCTATACTTCCCGAATGCTCGTACGAATATCATACGGCTACCGTACGGGAGGCATACGGCTAGCGTACCCGAAACTACAAGGAGACTAGTGGGTAAAGTTGCCGGACCAGATAGCTGAATAGCTGTCAAAACTGAGGTTTCCACTGTGTTCCTCGTGATCTTCAAAAAAGAATGTGCCGCAATTTCTTGCGGCACATAATCAGTCTATTTCAGGAAAGGTATTTACTTGATAAGTTGCTTGATCGCGCTCTTGCCGGGGAAGATGGCAGTTTCGCCTAGTTCTTCCTCGATCCTGAGAAGCTGGTTATATTTGGCGATACGCTCGCTCCTGGAGATGGAGCCTGTCTTGATCTGGCCTGTGTTCAGGGCAACTGCCAGATCGGCGATAAAGGTGTCGCAAGTCTCGCCCGAACGATGAGACACAACCGCGGTCCAGCCGGCTCTTTGAGCGGTATTGATGGCATCGATGGTTTCGGTGACGCTGCCGATCTGGTTCAATTTGATCAGTACGGAATTGGCAGACTTTTCTTTGATGGCGCGACGGATCTTTTCGGGATTGGTGACCAGAAGGTCGTCACCCACGATCTGGATCTTCTTGCCGAGTCTTTCGTTCAGCACCTTCCAGCCATCCCAGTCGTTCTCGTCCAGACCATCTTCCAGGGAGACGATCGGATATTTGGCTACCATTGTCTCGTAGAAATCGATGAGTTCTGCAGAATTTAGTTGTTTTCCGTCAATGTGGTATTTTCCGTCTTTGTAGAAACTTGAAGCAGCGGAATCGATGGCAATGAAGACTTGCTCACCGGGCTTGTATCCGGCAGCGGTGATCGCTTCCACGATGACCTTGAAGGCTTCTTCGTTGGAGCTCAGGTTCGGAGCGAATCCACCCTCGTCACCGACTCCTGTGGCGAGTCCACGACCATTGAGGATCTTCTTCAGGGCATGGAAAACTTCTGCGTTCCAACGCAGGGCTTCGCGGAATGAATCAGCGCCCAGGGGCATGATCATGAATTCCTGGATGTCAACGTTATTGTCGGCATGCGCTCCACCGTTGATGATATTGGACATCGGCACGGGGAGAGTTTTGGCGTTGACGCCGCCCAGATAGCGATAGAGGGGCATGTCAAGTTCGACAGCGGTGGCACGCGCAGCTGCCATAGACACGGCAAGGATGGCATTCGCGCCCAGCTTGCCCTTGTTGGGAGTTCCGTCCAGATCCAGCATGATCTTATCAAGCGTGCCCTGGTTGGTGGATTCAAAACCGAGCAGTTCCAAAGCGATGATATCGTCGATATTGGCGACGGCTTTGAGAACGCCTTTGCCGCCATAACGGGATTTGTCCCCGTCACGCAATTCGACGGCTTCATGCTCGCCGGTCGAGGCTCCGCTCGGAACAGCCGCTTTCACGAAAACGCCGCTGTCCAGGGTCAGATCGACCTCAACGGTGGGATTCCCGCGGGAATCAAGTATTTCTCTTCCTTTGATGTAAGATATTTCAGACATTATATTCTCCTTGTGTTCATTGCCGGTCAGAGGCAGAAAGACCTTCGCGTCTGTTGACGGCGAAGGTGGATTCCTGCGATTCCGGCAGATTATGTTATTTCTTAAAGATCCCTTCGAGGGATTTGAGCGAGCCCAGCATGGCAGAGGCTTCGTAAGGCACCAGAACTGTCTTGTCGCCCTGCTTGACGATCTCCTGGAAAGCAGCTATGTATTTCAGCGCGATCTGATACTGCGCCGGGTCTGTTCCAGTATCCCGTACGGCTTCATGGATCATCTGAATGGATTTCTTTTCTGCTTCGGCGACTAAAAGTTTGGACTGGGCGTCACCATCGGCTCTGGCGATCTTTGCCTGGCGTTCACCTTCCGCTACTCGGATCTGATATTCCCTTTCACCGTCGGCTTGGAGGATCTTGGCACGCTTGTCACGTTCCGCCCGCATTTCCTTTTCCATTGCAGTCTTGATCTCTTCGGGAGGAAGGATGTCCTGCAGCTCGACGCGGTTGACCTTGACGCCCCACTTATCCGTGGCTTCGTCCAGGATGTCACGCAGTTTGGCGTTGATCGTATCCCTGGAGATGAGGGTCTTATCCAGCTGCAACTCACCGATGACGTTACGCAGTGAGGTCTGGGTCAGCTTTTCGATGGCTTCGGGCAGATTACCGATCTCATAAACGGCTTTGTAGGGATCGGTCACCTGGAAATAGAGCAGAGCGTTGATATTGATCGTGACGTTATCGCTGGTGATCACGTTCTGACGGGGGAAGTCATAGACAGTCTCACGCAGATCGATCCGGTTCTCAGTACGTTGCTGGACCACGACCATACCCCGGTAGTCAGTCCGGGTATACCGCCAGTGGATGGGACGGGGACGGTCAAAGATCGGTACGATAAGATGCAGCCCGCTATCCAGCGTCGTGTAGTATTTTCCTAAACGCTCGATGATCACGACCTCCGCTTGCCGGACGACGATCAATCCCTTGGAAATAATAGCAATTACCAATATGGCAAAGATGAGTACCACGTAGATGGTCAGCATAATAACCTCCCTGAGCTTTATTATTGTGTGTCATCTTTCTGTGATTATTAGTTCTGACAAGTAATTTAATCGGTTTTGCCGTCAAGGCGAACTCAAGACGATGGAATAATGCCAACACTCCAAGCCGGAACTTACTTACAGAGTGAAAGCCGTAGTCCGGTATCCATCCGGACTACGGCAGAACCCTCATGAATGGAGCAGTAAAGCTCTATGTTGTATCTTAGTCCTATTCTTTAGTCTTCTTCTTAGTTTAGTTTTCCGCAGTGACGCGGTAGAACTTCCGCCCGGAGGCCGCAGGACCTGACCAGTAGAGGTTCGGGCTGCTGCCGATCAAGGTGAAGGTTCCGTCCGGACTGTCAGAGGCATAGATACGGAAGCCGGTATAGGAATAAGGATATTCCCAGGTCAGATGGACGGGATTTACCCCGCTCTGCCGGGTGATCGTGAGGTTCAAGACCGGCATGATGCCATTGGCTTGCCAGTCAATGCGGCTGTAAGGATCCTGCTCAAAGGCCGTTCCGCTGAAAGTTCCGCTATAGTTGATCAGAGTCAGGTTGCCAGTATTGATTGTTTTGGAGACGTTGTAAGTCCCGCTCCAGGTATTCGCCGGGAAGCTTGCCGCGTCGATAGTCAGATTTTGGGAATTATCAGATCTGAGCAGGCTGCCTCCTGCTGCGCCGTTCCTGAAGACGCAGTGGGAAAATGCTCCCGCTTGATCCACGCTTGAGCCGGTGTGGAGATAGATCCCATTCGCATCCATGTACTCGAAGGTCGTATAGATCGCGGAGATGCTTCCGCCGCTATTCACGTTCAGCGAGTAGTGTCCGGCGGCTCCGTTACGGGTCAGGAGGGCATATCTGCGGGTGCTTCCCTCTGCGATCAAAGTCGCGTCACTATTGACGTTAAGGCTTTTTCCGGAGTTCAGAGAAAGGGTGTTTGAACCAAGATTGAGTATTCCCATATCCAGATTGAGGTTCCCGGTGACGATCAAGTCTGAAGCTAGATACACGCAAGCAGAGGAGGATGACTTTTGGACATTGAGGTCGGTAAGGAAATTTCCGTTATTGACCATCAATGAAGGATTGCCATCGCCAAAAAGATCGAGCGAACCACCAACAGGCTGGTAGGCTCCCGCGTCTGTGGCATAAAAAGAACGTCCCAGGCTCAGGGTAGAATACGAAAACACACGCTGAGCATGACCATAGAGATAGGTATTGTTGTTTGTGATCTCCAGATATCCGCCATTCATGATGATCCCTCCGCGCAGATTGACTGAGCCGCGCATGTCAAACCAGGGAGCGTCGTTTACAAATGAGCCATAATCTATGAGAAGCGCTCCGGTCGAACTGAAGATAAAGAATCCATGCACGGTCACGGAGCCGGGACCCACGTTTAGAACTCCGCTGAGATTCAGGGAATTGGTGACGGTCAGTGAACCTCCATCGCCTACGACGAAGCCGCCGGTATCCATTATGGTCAGCGAACCGGCCTGGCAGATCCCTTCGCTCAGGTTTAGCACGATCGTCTCATGTACGGTGAGTAGTCCCGTTACCTTGAGGGAGCTTCCTGAGCCGGAGGAGTAATAACAAACAGGGTCTTCTTCCGTGCCCTGGATATGCAGATCGCCAAAGCGGGCTGTGGCAGAGGAATTTACAAGGGTACTGCCATAGGGATTGTTCAGATAGACGGCGGAACCGCTCAAGTCAGCAGTGGCGCCCGAGCTGAAGGTCCAGTCCCCACCGCAGAGGATAGTTCCGGCAGAGACCTGATCTCCTCCGTTCCAAAGAACCTCATCCCCGACATTGATGGTCGCGGCGCTGAGCATCTTCAGGCTACCAAAGACGAGCAGGTCGTTATTCACGGTGATGGTATGTCCGGATGGATCAAAGCAACCGCTGAGGATCTCCAGAGAGCCGTTCAGATTCAGATTGGAGCTTGCCGTGACGCAACGCTCCTGTGGTGATTTGCTGAGCTGCAGGAGGTTAAAGGAACTTCCGGCAGCTACATATACTGAACTGTCCTGATCTCCGTAGAGTTCGATCACACCGCCGATAGGGCTGAAGTCCGTCCTCTGGATCGTGATGCTGCCCACGGTGCGGATGCGTCCGCCGGTAAAGTAATCATTAAAAGCGTATGCCGCGGGGATAAAGATGCCTTTGCTCTTTAGATCAAGCACACCTCCGCTCATGGTGAGCGTGGCGAGGTCTGTATAAGAGAAGTAAACGCTACTGCCATTGCCTCCGCTGAGGTTGAAAGTCCCACCGGAGATGGTGACGTTGCCCCGAAGGTCAAGAGCGGCGCTGCTGCTTTGATTGTAGTTGATAGTACCGGAAGAAAGGGTGATCGTGCCCAGGACTCCCGGATCGTCCAGAAAAGTGGTCGAGAAGCTGCCTCCGCTAACATTATAGACTCCTGCAGTCCAGTTGTAATAATCTGTTTGGATCGTCACACCCGCGGGAATGCTCCAGACCCCGGAAGGCTTGTTCAGTTCGAGGCGGTAGAATCTCTCTGTGGAGATAGTTTGAGTGGCTGTGCCATTGAGCGTGACCGTGCTGATACCACAGTTAAATCCTGCTGTACCGATGCTGTTTGTCCAGTTCCCGCCCAGCCTGAGAGTTCGGGTTGAGGCATTGAATACACCAGCTTGAAGCTCTATGTCGCCCTTAACCCAGAAGTTGGAGCCGAGGGTGACTGTTTGGCTGTTCTGCTGGTTGATGATCAGGTCATGCAGATAGCTGGAGCTGTCCGGAAAGATAAGGTTTGAAGCGCTATAGCCCTGCATCAGCAGAGCGCCATGGTCCAGAGCACAATAGCCGTCTGTGGAGACGTTCAGGCTACCCTGGAGGATGGTGTTGCCCGTGTAGGACTGCCGCAAAGTACTGCCGGCATAGACGAATAGATTGTTCTTGATGGTTAGGTCTGCGCAGGATTCGTCACTGATATACACCGCGTAGGGGTAGGTTTTATTGGATTGCAGGTTCCAGAGCCGGGTGTTGGCGTAGTTCCTGATATATGAATTGCCCGTGCCTTGAAACTCAATATAACCGTCGTACCACTCTACGTCTGAGTTTGCGTAAAGGGTCAGATCTCCCTGGATATAGAAATGGGCTGCGTTATGAACTCGTGAGCTGGAGCCGGAGTAAAAAGTCAGGTCGCCTGAGACTGACAGTTGGGCAGAGTCATGCATGGTTCCCAATTCACCGTAGTTTGCCAGGTTGCCGGATACGCCCAGGAAGCCACTGCCAATAAAGAGTCCTGCGCCATGCTGGATGGTGATGTTTTGAACGTTTACTTCGCTCAGGATATTGGGAGAGTAAGTCCAGCCGGAGCCGTTGATGAATTCTGAGGGAGGGATCTCCACCCAGGCGTTGCTGGGAGGTACTGCTCCGCCGATCCAGTTCGAAGCTGTGCTCCAGTTCGCACTGGTAGCTCCTCTCCAGATGTAGGGGGAGGTACCGTGAACGGTAAAGCTGATGGTCGAGCCTGCCGCGGAGCCTACATCCGTGATCATCAGGTTGCCGTCCAGCTGTGTGTTGCCTTGAAGATTGTAGAGCCAGGGTGAGGGATCGGTATAGTCGTTGATCGAGGTCCTGTTCAGATTGGAGGCGAAGTTCGCCTCAGTCACATAACCATCGTTATACATTTCACCCCCGGGACGATAGACGTAAACCTCATCCGGGGGACCCTCGTCATTTCCTGTTACCGGTTCATACTGCATCAGCGGATTCAAAACCTCGGGACATACCCGGTAGATGATCAAGCCTGAGCCCGGAATACTGGACTCATACATGCCCGTATCGCGACGGTATTCCAGCATATAATACTGATTTGGCACCGACGACGCTATCTTGTAGCAGGAATAGGGATTCTGATCTATCGCCGTGAGTGTGTAGGTCGTGGGGATACCGCTAGGGGTGATCGTCGGGATAGTGGAGAACCAGCCGCCATACTTCCACTTGGTATAGGTCAGATGCTGCTGGGGAACGTCTCCGTGTGCGCCCATCACATCCCATTCCCCGACGGGATTCAGGGCATCGTGGGAGTAGTGATATAGATCGGGAAATCCCAAAGAGTGGGACATCTCATGGCAGGCTACCCCTACCCGGATAGTATTGGACAGCAGAAAGGAATAGCCTTTTACCAGCTTGGAATTGATGTAAACCTGTGGGGAGGGAGAGGGATACAAAGACCAGCGGTGGGGCCAGAGCATGCTTGCCCATAGCGGATCAGGATCGCCCTGAGCGATGAACGTGACGTTATCAACCTGGCCGTCATTGTCCATATCGATCTGCAGAGAGGAAGGCACTGAAGGACCTACAGAGATCACTGCCTGACGCAGCATTGCCTGAAGCCGGTCTTGCCCTTCCTCGAGATCGCTGTAGCCACCGGGGTTGCCGGCGCTGAACGGACTAAAGTAGCCCCGGATATGTCCATCCTGAAAGCTGCGAACTACTCCGCTAACTGCAGCCGGGTAGAAGGTCGTGCTGACATTGAGCTGATTAGAACTGACTTCCTGAAAGTAATCCTTGAGTGAGGGTCCCGCTGCGTCATTGAAGAGCGTGTTGTATTCAGCTAATGGGTCAGTGTATTCGAGCTGATCCAGAAAGCGGATAAAGATCACGAGGTTGTTGATCGTACCTGTCGTAGGAGTGCGGTCATTACTACCCTCCGCCTTAGTTCTGCTTCTCAGCAGGCTTATGCGTGACGAGGGATCGGGTCTCAATCCTGGCTGGATTCCCAGGCTGGAAGGTGAGGAGATCCCCACACGATAGGCAGAGGCTTTGATACTTTTGCCTTCCGGCAACGCATAGACCAGATCACCGGTGGCGGGATCGCTCAGTACAGTATAGCCGTCCGCGTCATGCAGCACGTGCTCAAATTCGTCTCCGGAGACGTAAAGAGACAGTTTCGTACCGTCAGTTTGAGCGATTTTTACGGGCATATCCTGCACGAGGTTTGCCGAGAGAGAGAGGACAAACAACACAAACACACTGACAAATACTGCTTTCATAAGAACTCCTTCAAAGGCTCAGTCCGGATCGATCCGGCTCAAGCAGCGAATCTAGGGTATCAGACTGCAATAAACAGAATATGTAGCGGTTTAATCTGTCAAGATTTATCTACGGGGGTTATAGTTAGTACTCCTGTTGATTGTAGTCACCAAATCTGTGTGTCACGGAATAACTAGAAAGCGTCATATCTCGGAAACCCAACCGAGTCACCGGACTTGTGTGCTTGATACTGACACAACCCCACCACAGCACCACGCCCCCACCTAAAACACCCTATACACTTACAAAGAACTCTCATGCTTTCCCAAGCACCGGAGGAGATCTCCCCTCACTTATATATGGAGGGACAGTTTTGGAATTTCAGGGACAGTTCTCGCATATTTCTGCCAATTTCTTGTAGAATCATATCGACAACTCCCCCGGTGACGCATCCGGATTAATGTGCCCCACCAGTAGCCGAATGCCGTTGGGGCATTTATAAAACAGAATTTGCCACCCCTACCCTTCTTCGTCATTCCGGACTTGATCCTTAGACAAGCGATCCTGGATGACGGAATCAGAGACATATGCCGGTAATTGGATCGAAGACGATCAGATTGAATACGACTCAGATATGAACCCGCAGATCATACTTAGTGGTTATGCGATAACACACTTGTCCATGTTATCACACTTTGTTGTTCTCAATGACTGATATTGGAAACTTTATCAGTCACTTTGGGGAGAGAAGTATTGAGAAAAGGATTGACAAGGTTATACTTTACAAAAAAGCTGAATCTATGCTAAAAGTAGGTTTCGTTATGACAAGAAGTAGGACAAGGAATAGCACCGGGGCTGAACTCCGGGCTCAGGCTTTTGTTAAACAATACACCATACTCGTAATCATAATTTGTGATTTCAAGATTTGCCAGGGAGTATTAATATGAAGAACGCTCTGCCAACCGTCCCGGTCGACAACCTGATCTTGGAGATCAGGGGCCAAAAAGTGATCACTGATGCCGATTTGGCAAGACTGTACGAAGTAGAGACCAAACGTTTGAATGAACAGGTAAAACGGAATATGGAGAGATTCCCCGAAGACTTTATGTTTCAGTTATCGGAAGATGAGTTCCATGTCTTGAAGTCGCATTTTGCGACCTCAAGTTGGGGTGGGCGCCGCTCTTTGCCTTATGTGTTCACAGAACACGGCGCAATCATGGCAGCATCAGTATTGAACTCACCCCGGGCTGTCGAAATGAGTGTATATGTAGTTAGAGCCTTTGTCAATCTCCGCGCCCATATCTTGCAATACAAAGAACTGTCCCAGAAAGTATCCGAACTGGAAGCAAAGCTTGGGAAACATGATGAGAATATCGTCGCCATCGTAAACGCGCTCAAGCTATTGATGGAACCACCCAAAGCAAAGAAGAAAGAGATTGGATTTAAGCAATCATAGATACCAATATGCTCGAGTTAAACAGGAGGTGCTATATGAAGAAGATCTTAATTATCCTTGCTTTGTTGGCCACTCTCCAGCTTTTAGTTGGAGACGTTAATGGAAACTGGCAAGACTGTTTTTCAACCTTTGTTCAGTATCAAACAATAAGACAGTCTTCAGGCATGATTTATGGGGTTGGCGGCAGGTACTTTATTGTGTCAGCTGACGGGATTAACTATCAAAATATATTAGTGGCCGATTGTGACTCTTTATATTTGGAGTCCGCCTGGATGATCTCTTCGTCTGTTGGTTACTGTGGTGGCTATGTTTACCACCCATCTGATCCTTTTCTAAGCCGTCCAGTTTTATATAAGACTATTAACGGTGGTCAGAGTTGGATCAGAACTGGGCAATTTGAGCAGCAGCCTTTTTGGTATGTCCTTCAGAATGTTCAGTTTGTTTCTAGTTCTGAAGGTTATGTGGTTTTGAATCCTTTCGGTTACGCCCAGCCGGTGAAAATTTACCGGACCACTAATGGTGGTCAAAGCTGGACTCTGGTTTACAGCGTAGATGGACATCCGGTTTGCTCAGATTTTAAAGTTGGGTTGATGGCGGTTGGCAAGTATTCCCCGGTTGGTGCAATAATTAGTACTGATGGACTGAACTGGCAGCTTCGCCAAGATGGGTTAAGTTATTATCCGTCGGCCATACTGTCTAGTGGATCAAGAATAGTTGCCAGTTCGTTTCCTAACCTGTGCTATTCTGATAATCTTGGGAATGAATGGCACATTTCAGACCAGAGCCAACTTGGTAGTGATTGGACCACATCAGGGTGCCATAGCAATTGTGCGTTCAGTGCACAGGGTAATAACATTTATGCTATTACTGGAACATGGGATGGTAATAGTGTTCATTCTGGTATCATTCGATCTTTGGACAATGGCAGCAGTTGGCAGTGGATTGTCCAGCCAGCCGATATGCCAGATCAATCGGGCCAGACATATGGGATTTG
>DAOPZE010000026.1:0-23064 GCA_035353255.1 Candidatus Cloacimonadota bacterium | reverse complement strand
ACTGCGTGGGCAACTGCGTGGAAGAGTAGGTCGCCGCCATCGCTAACGCCTTATTACATACTTACATTTACTTACTAAATCCGCATCTGAGACTCTGAGACTCATAAGGATTTTCAAAAAACAGTAAGACTAAAAGAGTTATTGAATTAAGCCTGAGAGTTAGGTTCGTTTCATATGGACGGTCAAGAAAGATTTGACAATTAACCTCTTCATCTATATAATGTCCCCTATGACGAAGGTTAATACATAATGATAAAATATCTTGTTGTGCTTATTGCATTTATTGTTACTTCTCCCTTAACGGGACAGGTCGCGAGACACCTGAAGGTGAAGTATGATAATGAAGGTAAGTATACTCTGGAATTTGATGTAAAAGCCGGTAAGAATGCGCCTGAGGGTCCTTATAAAGTCATCATCAAAGCTAAGAACAAGGATCTTGTTGTTCAGCCGATATCCGCAACCGGAGCAGGCCTGTATCATCCCATCGAAGCTGGAAAGAGCTATCGGATTCTGTGGTATCCAGCTAAAGAGGATCTTCCAAATGACGGGTGGGGCTTTCATGTCAAACTTGTAGTGGCTGAACCCAAACAGGAACAATTAGAAAACAAAGCAATGGATCACCCGCTAGCGATCACGGCAAGTTACCTATTCATATTTTCCGCTATCTACCTGATCAATATCCTCAACCATTAACAGGATCGCACGATTTCGTTTGCAATAGAGCACGACTCCACTTATCCTTTCAATAAAAACATTGGAGACTAACATGGCAAAATTAAAACTACAAGGAAATCAGATAAATACCAATGGCCCTCTTCCCAAAACGGGGTCAAAAGCCATACCGTTTACCCTTGTCGGAGCCCAGCTTAACGATGTAAAGCTTGAAGAATATATAGGTAAGAAGATGGTATTGAACATATTCCCAAGCATTGATACAGGTGTGTGTGCTATGAGTGTCCGTAAGTTCAACGCTGAAGCGGCGAAACTGAAAAACACAGTAGTATTGTGCATATCACGGGACTTACCTTTTGCCCTGAACAGGTTCTGTGGCGCGGAAGGTATCGATAAGGTCGTGACTTTGTCAGAACTCAGGGATAGAAGCTTCGGTGATGCTTATGGTCTTTCGATCGTAGATGGACCAATGGCTGGCTTACTTGCCAGAGCAGTGATCGTGATCGATGAGAAAGGCAAGGTCGTTTACCGTGAACTGGTTGATGATATAGTTCACGAACCTGATTACAAATCAGCTCTGGATGTAATGAAATAAAACAATTACCTTGACAGAAAACGGTAGTTCGGGAGTTGTGAACATATCGTGTGCGCCCTTAGCTCAACTGGATAGAGCATCTGACTACGGATCAGAAGGTTAGGGGTTCGACTCCCTTAGGGCGTGCCATTATTTTGCTTGCCAGCTTTATGCTGGCTTTTTTTATTGAGCATGAATATGAAAAGAAATGACAAACCGCAACGAAAAACTAATCTAATGCTCATCTTCCGGATGATGCTTAAGTATTGGTATCATGGGCTGATGGGACTCATCACGATGCTACTCTTCGCTATCTTCAGCGGGGTTAGTATAACACTGGTCATTCCTCTGTTCGACTACGTCTTCAAAGCGGAAAAACCATTGATCCATTACCACAACTACAGCTCTTTCCTTGCGGAGGGATGGTATAGGTTTACCTCATTTCTATCCGCGCACGGCGGTGTTTGGCATATAAAGAGCCTTGATTCCCTTAAGCCATTGGGCGATAGCATGAAAGACCTGATGTTACACACAGATTCCCTTGCTCTTTTGTACAGCATCTGCATTTTCGTCGTGGTTGTCATATTCCTCAAGAATGTTTTCTTCTATGCCAATAAAATGTTCTTTGTCGTCCTGAGGGGCAGAACCATCAGGGATGTACGGGATTACATGTTTCGTCGGTATCTCAGCCAGGGCATGGAGTTTTATAACCAGAACCAGGTAGGAGACGCGATTGTCAGGATGGTAAATGATGTGGATAATGTTTCAAACCAGTTCATCTACTCAATTTTCAATTCCATCCGGGATTTTACAACAATTCTGACCTACATGTTCATAGCGATCGCACTCAATCCCAGGCTTTTCCTGTATTCCATCATAGTTTTGCCGATATTCTCATTCTCGATCAGTTTTATGGGCAAGAAGATCAAGAAATATTCAAAACGCATCCAAGCACAGCTTTCGACAATGTTCTCCACGGTGGAAGAAGTGCTGAATAGCATGAAGATAGTCAAAGCTTTTCGGAAAGAGGACAAGGAGTTTGAGGCATTCAGCTTGATCAACAGGCGTCATCTGAAGCTCTGGCAACGCGCTATGGCATATTCCGCGCTCAATGTGCCCTTATCCGAGATCAATTCGACCCTGACCGGTGTCCTCGTCATCATCCTGGGAGGCAAGCTAATCCTGAATCCTGCAGGAGGTTTCAGCCTGGGGAATTTTACTGCTTTCCTATTTGCTTTGTTCTCAATGCTTCATCCGCTTAAAACGATTACTCAGATGTATGCTGAGATCAAGAAAGCTGTGGTATCCCTGGATAGGATCGCGATCGTGCTGAACAAGCAGTCTTCGATACAGGATTCGCCTAACGCCATAGCTAAAAAGACTTTTGACCAATCGATCGTTCTTGATCATGTCAGTTTCTATTACAAAGAAGATAGGAACGTTATCAATGATATTAGTCTGACTATCAAGAAAGGTCAGAAAGTGGCATTCGTCGGCTCCAGTGGTGGCGGTAAAACCACGATCGCGAATTTACTCAATCGTATGTATGATGTGACCGGTGGCATGATAACCATGGATGGCATTGATATCCGCGAGATCAAGCTCAAAGATCTCCGCAGCCTCTTCGGGATCGTGACTCAGGATTCAGTTCTATTTACTAAGAGTATTCGTGAGAACATCGCTTATGGCGGAGATGATACAGTCAGCGATAGTGA
This sequence comes from Candidatus Cloacimonadota bacterium, assembly GCA_035353255.1. GTDB lineage: Bacteria > Cloacimonadota > Cloacimonadia > Cloacimonadales > Cloacimonadaceae > PHBP01. The sequence goes on along the minus strand of DAOPZE010000026.1, from coordinate 20,103 downwards.
TATCCGGGAAGCTGCAAGGATCGCTCACGCGGATGAGTTCATTGTCGAATTTCCCGATCGATATGACCAGATACTGGATACCAAGGGCGCAAATCTTTCGGGGGGGCAGCGTCAACGTCTTTGCATCGCCAGAGCGATTGTGGCAAATCCTCCGATACTCATTTTTGATGAAGCAACTTCCGCGTTAGATACCGATAGTGAGAGAAAAGTTCAGGACGCTATAGATGACGCTACTCGTAATCGCACAGTCGTGATTATCGCTCATCGTCTATCGACCATATTGAAATCAGACCTGATCGTTGTTTTAGAAGCTGGGAAGATAGTCGGCATGGGATCTCATGAGGAACTTCTCAAGACCTGCCCCAGATATCAGCATCTGCACGGAATGCAATATAACTCATAATCGTATGAATCCTCCACATTGTAGATTTTCCAGGATACTTATAGTCCAGACTGCCTTCATCGGAGACGTGATCCTGATCACTCCTCTGATCAGAGCGGTTAACGATCTGTATCCTCAAGCCAAGCTAGACGTAATGGTTGTTCCCGAAGCGGCAGGTTTACTAAACAATAATCCTTACATTGATCGGATCATCAGATTTGACAAGCGTAGATCCAGAACCAGCTTCTTCCAGATAGTTAAGCAGTTACGCTTAGCTAGATACGATCTTGTCATCAGTCCCCACAGCTCGTTTACAACTCATCTGCTCCTATGGATGAGCGGTGCAACGGTCAGGATCGGGTATGCAAGGGGATTCTTATCCGGCATTCTGATGACCCAGCAAGTTCCTCATCCTAAGGGAATACACAAGATCCTCAAAAACCTGAGTCTGCTTACTCCCTTGACGAACAGAAGCTTTTCTATACAAACTGAGCTGTTTCCTGGTCCTGAAGATGAGAAGCATGCCGATGAACTGCTGAGTTCCCTTTTGGATCCTGACAGACCATTGATTGCTATAGCCCCGGGCTCCATCTGGAACACCAAGCGCTGGCCTTTGGAGTATTACAACCAACTGGTTAAGTCTTTGCTCAAGAATGGCTTCAGTATCGTACTCATCGGCGGTGAGAGCGATCGATCTCAATGTGACCACCTGCTGAAAGATAATCACCCAGCCAATTCAGTCACCCAGATCATAAACACCGCGGGTAAAAGCAACCTGCTGACCAGTTCAGCGATCCTCAAAAGCGCCAAACTGCTGATTTGCAACGATAGTGGGGCATTACATATGGCGAATGCAGTTAAAACAAAGGTCTTTGCCTTCTTTGGTCCCACGGTGAAGAGAATCGGCTATTATCCCTACCAACCGGAAGATCATGTTTTCGAGGTTGATCTGGACTGTCGCCCTTGTGGAAGTCATGGAGGAAACAGATGTCCGTTGGGTCATCACAACTGCATGAACAAGATCATGCCAGAAGAAGTTCTCATTAAAGTGCTCAAAACTCTCGATCCTGAGGAGATCGGCCAATGAACCATAATTCATCTAAGATATACCTCATAACCTCTCACAATCGTTTTTACGGGCAATCTCGTAAGCCTTGGGTCTCGATAGACACGAATCGTCTGCATCAGCAACTAAGGAATGGTAGTTTCGAGGTGATCGAGCTTGAACAGCACCAAGCAGTTAGCCTCCTCCCGACCATTAGGGACAGCGTTGTCCTCTTCAGCTTCAGCCAGATAGAAAACACACGTTCGTACCTAAAAGACCTTGTTCATATTTTGCTTCTCAATGGGAACTTACTTCTGCCATCGTATGAATTGCTTCTGTGTCATGAAAACAAAGGCTACCAGGAATTATTCAAACAGCATCTGGGGATAGCGGATCTGAAAGGACTCTATCTATCTTCACGGGAAGAAGTTGACAGTTACCAGATCGATTATCCGGTCGTACTGAAGTCTGTCGATGGCTCAAACGCGAACGGAGTACATCTCGTGAATTCTAAACAAGAACTTCTTAGTAAGCTGACCCAAATGGAAGCCCAACTGAGTTTGTTTGATCGCACTGATCTTCTCAGACGCAAATATTTACGTGCCAAACGCAGCATTCCCGGCTGGGAAAACTATCATCCGGTGAATGATGAGATCCAATACAGGAAACACATCACCCCCCGGATCAGGTTTGTTTTACAGGAGTTTATCCCGGGTCTGGATTGCGATTACCGGGTCATCGTTCTCCGGGACAAGTTCTATGTAAGCAAACGGCTTACGCGAAAAGGTGACTGGCGCGCCAGCGGAACTAAACTCTTTACCTATGAAGAAGTTCCCGATACTGCCATTCTTGACTATGCCAAGAAGCTGTTTGATAAGATCAGTTTGCCGGTCTTGGCTATGGACTTGGGAAAGTCAGGTGATAGCATCCATCTGTTTGAATTTCAAGCCTCTCATTTTGGGATCACCCCGATCCAATGTGGACCCGGCTTCTTCTCCAAGAATGAGGGGAACTGGGTATTTACAAAAGCCAAAGGTTGTTTTGAAGACGATCTGGCAAGAGCTGTGATCGGTTATCTTGTGGACAAGGGCTACGGCAAAATCACCGGTAACTAGGTATGGTTTTGAGTTATTACCTGACGAAGCATCCATATCAGTTGGCTTACATGCTGCTCAAACGCATTCGTAAACCAGAGAAGATCTTCTTCTACTGCAGGGAGTTGCAGGATTGGGATGTTTTTGAGCCTGTGCAAAAATACCTTAAACCTCTCAGGATCGTCTCCAATAAACCCATGATCAGAAAGCATTTTAAGACATTGGGGATAAAGGTGGAACGGTTTCCTATATTTCCCAAAGCAGTGATCATGGCAAGACATTCCTGCTACAAATTCCCGGCAGATGAGATAATCAAAATTGGTATGAGACACGGTCCATACCACTTTAAAAAGATGACCCGGGCGGAGAACTACAATCAATTTAACTTGTATCTGATGACCAGCCGGGATGATGTCTCTGAGGGTGAAAAGATCGGCATAACCTGTGCAGTTCCTGTGGGTTACCCAAAGCTGGATAAAGCTCTCACGGGTGGTTATGATCCCTCTGAGATCGATAGAATCCACAGGCACACAGGCTTTGTGAATAACAAACCGACGCTGCTGTTTAGCGCAACATGGCTGGGATCGGGAATGAGCGCATTACCTCTCTGGTATCAAAGACTTTCCGAGCTTAAACCAAATTATAACGTAATCGTGACTCTGCACCCTTGGATCGGGCAGTCATATAGAGACACGATCACTTCTCAAGGGATCTATCTTATCGAGGGGAATCACATACCATACATGAGTATCGCGGATATCGTTGTGGGGGACACCAGCTCTCTGCTGGCGGAAGCCTGTGCCCTGGATAAACCTATCATAACCTGGCAGACCGGTAAAGGAAAACGATCCCTCGAGAAGATAGATAAACTGCTGAGCGATATCAGTCTCAGGATTGATACATGGGATGATCTCGAGCCAGCCATCAACCGGTTGCTGAATGAACCTGAACTACTGGTCTCAGCGAGAAAGATAGCTAATTCTCTGATGTTCGACGAGTTGGACGGCAGAGCCGGACTCCGTGCAGCAGAAGAGATCGTCAAGCTCCTGCCGGAACTAAAAATATGACTCTGATCGACGCGCACTGTCACCTGGCAAACCTGGCTGATACCCGCGATGTTTTCGAACTCCTGAAGGACGCCGCGGACTCTGGGATCGATCGTTTCGTATCCTCAGCTCTACGTCGTCGTGAAGTGCAGTGGCACCGGGATCACTCTGATCACCGCATCCACTGGCACGCCGGGATCCATCCTAACTTCGACGAATGCGATCTCAGCATGGAGGATATTGCCGGACTCCTTGCCTCAAATGAGATCGGGGCAGTGGGGGAGATCGGACTCGATCGCCAGAATCCTGACCTGAACTGGCAGAAACACGTCTTCTTGGATCAGCTCCGGCTTGCTCAAGAATACAACGTCCCTGTTGTACTGCATTTAGTTGGTATGCAATCAGAAAGCTATACAATATTAAAGCAATTTCCACTTAGATATCTCGTGCATGGTTACGCTGGTTCACTCGAGGGATTTAATCTCTTATGCCGCCTCGATAGCATTTTTACCATCAGTTCGCGAATCTTGAGACCCGATAAACAGTTGCTTCTCAAGGCAATGGTCGAACATGGCCGTTTCATGTTTGAGACAGATATCACCCAATACTACGTCAAAGCCGGCGAAAGTAACCCTCTTCTCAGGCTGAGCCAGGTCTTCAGGGATACCGGAATACTAACTTCGACCAGCCCTGAGACCATGTTCTCAACGCAGAATGATTCATATAACTACCTCTTTGGAGTCCGTTAATGCGTGAGCAAGACCAACGCACAGCGCTCCTGATCGGTGAAGCGGGAATTCACAAATTGCGTGAAGCGCGCGTCGTTGTCGTGGGTTTGGGCGGAGTTGGTGGTTACGCGGTTGAGGCGTTGGTACGTGCAGGGATCGGGAAACTGACCCTGGTGGATTTTGACACTGTCCAGGAATCCAACCTCAACCGGCAGATCATTGCGGAGCACGGCAGCATCGGGTTAGCCAAAACTGATCTGTTTGAACAGAGGGCTATACGGCTGAATCCTGAAGTCAGGCTTATTATTCACAGGTTGTTTGCCGATCAGAGTAATTTCGCGGAGTTCCTGCACGAGGGTATGCTCCTGGTCGATGCCATAGACAGTCTGGAGGCGAAGGTGGGTCTGCTCGAATACGCTTTTGGTAAAGCTATTCCATGCGTCAGTGTTTTTGGGGCGGGTAACAGGCTAGATCCCTCTAAAATTCGTTCCGGAGATCTTTCCGAAAGCTCTGGTTGTCCTCTAGGCAGACGTGTGAGGAAAGCACTTCGGGAGCGAGGAGTAACGACAGGTATCCGTGTTGTCTATTCGATTGAAGAACCACTCCCTATCATCAGCAATCAGGACAGGCAAGCAGACTCCACCACACAAAAGAGTCCAATAGGTTCGATCAGCTATATGCCGGGGATCATGGGTCTTTGGGCGGCAAGCGAGATCATCAGGATCATCCTTGATCGATAAATAACCTCTTCTCGGAGAAAATTCCTCAGATCTAATTGTTCTTATCGAAGTCTTTTCGGTATCATCTCTCTATCATCCCGGTATCATATCCTGTCATGACAGGATATGATACCGGGATGACACAAGGAAAATAAGGCTAAGAAAAAGGTTTAATTAACTACGCGCAACTGCATGAAAAACAATTACATTGATCGCTTTGTCACATAGGGAAGAAGTTTTAACTCAATATCATCGCGGTTTATACAGCTATAGAACTGCTCAACACTGAGTTTTTTGGGGATGATCTTACTTCCGACTGTGGCAGTATCACAATGAAGTGCCAGGGGTAACATTTTCCGTGCAACAACGAAACAGAAGGCACCGCTTTCGGCACCTTGTCCCGGATCGAGGGTCATCTGAAAAGGCAATTCATTTTGATCAGGATAGCGATATCTGGTGTTTTTATCAACCTTCGTTTGAGTATAGAACCAGACGCTGACCGAGTCCCCTAGAACATTAGCGATCAGGAGATAAAGCGGTTCTGTGAACTGGTACTCGATCCAAGCCGGATCATCGACAGCGTAGAGGCTTTTATTCAAACGGGCTTCAAAATCAAAGTCATGTTTGGCGGCCTGAGTTTTAGCGAGTTCCAGTTTCAGATCGACTGACACAGAAAATGTCTTCATCAGGGGATTTAGAACGATCTCAGGATCTGTGTTCTGTTTTGTGCTTACGATCGTATCCCGCATCAATAATGCCACGTATTTATTATAGAACTCCTCAGAGATGGTATTGGTCAAGGTTTCTGAGGTCTGGATCGCCCCGAAAATGTTCAGTGTTCCGTTCTCTTGGGCGCATTTGATCTGAGCTTTATAGACAGTCTGATCGATAGCGCTGGAGATCGATGTGTCATAAGTGAATGTCTCAGTATGACGGTAGGGATTGAACACTCTGTTTTCGGCTGTTAAACCAGAAGCAAGCGTGATGATCAGGATCGTCATAAGGGCAGATAATGATCTCATATGATAATTTCCTCAGGATCTTAGAAATAGGGGCTGATCGTAAAATTGAAATACAGGGTTGCGCCACCCAGGAGGGTGTTAACCTTGGGAAATTCGTCGATCACCCATTCGTCAGGTTCCCAGGGTATTGTGCCGTTCTGCCAATCCTGGACATCAGACTTCAGATACCACTTTCCTGTTTGATCCGGTACGTAACGGATACCTAATGCTCCGCTGAGAAACCAGCCCTGGTAGATCCTGATGCCTGCTTTGGCAAAGACGTCAGCGCTATAATCAGGAAAACGGCTCGAGGTATAGCTTCTGGTGCTGTCCGTAGTATTGAAGGACTGCACAAAAGTAAAAACAGAACCGCCGTAATCATATTCATCCTGGAATAAGGGTTGTTGAGATAAAGCCAGACGCGCTCCAATCGCTCCATAAGCCTGATAGTTGTTTATTGGAACGACGTAAGCGGCATTTCCACTCAGATAATCGATCGAGTAGCCAACCTCGCTTTTCCCATTCGCGGAACCCTCTAGAGCTATGATGTTGTCCAGCAACCCGACACCATATACAAATGATGGTTCAGGCTTGAGCTGCAGCTCGAAATCTGACCAGGAGAATTTCTTCATACACATGGAGACGCCCTTCAAAGCATGTACTCCGCTTTTCGGGGTTAGGAAGGTATATATGTTTATCGGCATCAGCAATGCTGAATTCATATAACTGGCGAAATATGAACGGTATAGGCGGGTTGTGTCGGTCAATTGATAACCGGTATTATCGGAAGATGGGTAGTTCTGTTGTGACTGTGAACCGAGAGAACCGGTCTGCGCCAGTAACATGTCGGTATCCAAACAATCCTGGCTAGTTGGCTGGGCAGAGATGATGACCGGGCTAAGGGTGAAAACAATTATTAACAGCGGCAGGACAAGCAGTCGTAAAGTCAGTATTCTAATATTCATCAGTACTCCTAAAAATGCGTTGGATTCGATCCAGGATCAAAGACATTCTGACGCGAGGACCGCTGATTCACCATTTATGTACGCTTTGAAATCTGTCAAAACAATATCTGATGAGAGCAGGTTAATTCAGATCGACCAGTATTTTACTCATATCAGGAGAAGTGATATCAGGATTCTGCTCCCGATCGATGAGATTCGCGGCATTGGGAACTTCTTTGATCAGATATTCACGTAGCTCGCCGACAGTTATCTTTTTGTTCTGATCCTTATCCGCAGAACCTTGCATTCCTTTCATCAAATAATAGCTGAAGAGCCCGTGCTTCTTGTCTTCTAAAACGTTGGAGATCTGATTTGATTGAGAGGCGCTGAAGACAGTAGCTTTCTCCGCGCCTGTCGTCGGCTTGGTGTAGAGCACCGGCATTTTTGCACCCGCGTAAAGTGCGACATTGTCCTTGGACTGACCTGAGAAACATGCATCCATGAAAACAGTCACGGATTTGGCTTTGAGGCTGTTCAGGTCATTATAAAGCTGGGTTAAAGGATATCCTGAAGATTCGATGTATTCGACATTCCCTTCCCAAGGGATCAGATAAGCGTCTGCCTTCGAGATAGACGGAGCTCCATGTCCGGAATAGTAGAAATAGATGTCGGGCATTGTGTCCCCGGCTCGTCTTGCCAACATACCCTTGTCGCCAAACAAACTACGCATGAATGAGCCTGTCACCTCAGCGTCAGTTCTACAGATTATCTTAGCTTCGGGAATACCAAGTGCGTCCATAAAATAGTTCTTCATCCAGAGAGCATCACGCTTCGCGTAAGGCACACCGGAGATGTTCTGGTAATCTTCGATACCCAGTACCACTGCGATGGCGTTCGTAGCAACCTTAGTCTTGGGTATATTGCTTTCGACGTCGATATTCAGACTTTCCGCCGGGTCGATATCTTTATAGGCTGATGGCGTTCCTGCCACGACGATCTCCCTTGTTGTGCGTTGTTTCTTTTCCAGGCTAAGTTCCAAGGGGATAGTGCTGGTGCTGAATTCCGGTCTCTCTTCATATATGATCACGGATATAGGTAGTTCAACGGCATCTTTGTTGGCAACGAATTCAAGAGTCACATCTCTAACCTCACCGGGATTCATTATGCCGATTGACTGAACTTTTGTTGAATTCCCCAGGGGGAAAACATTCTGTCCAAAACTGGCTTCCAGGTTAACACCCCGAGCGACACCCTGACCTAAGTTCTGCAATCTGCAAACGACTCTTGCCATCTCCTCAGGTTTGATCATGCCATCTTTGGCATCGACCCCATATCCGGCAAGCACGAGGACGGGGCGTTTTAGAGACGCTGTTGTAAACTCCAGGTTGATTGCATCAGGATAGAATCCACTAAGCTCTTTGAAACGGAATGTCAAACGGCAAGTGGTATCGATAACGTTTGCTGCGGCGGTCATGTACAGCCTTTTGGTCATTTCCTGGTTTGGTTTTATCTCACCGTAATACGCGGATCGATCCCAGATCAATCCCTGGACGGTTGTGCCTTCCACAACTACCTCGACTCCCAGAGCGCTTCCTTCGCCGGTATTGCTAACCGTGATGTCCACATATCCCTTCTCCTCAGCGTCCAGAATTGTATTACCGGATGGTTCATAGAGAGTATCATTGATGAGAGTAGCATTCAACCTTGGTGGTTTAAAGTCACTTGGAAGTGCAGCCACGACGTCCTGGTTGTCCTGATCTCCCATGGCAAACTCATATCCTGCACCCTTCAGGCTCCAGTTCTTGTAGTCCCAGGTGAGTTTATCGTTCAGCTGGCGTTTTGCCATGACCGTATATTGGCTGATATTGGACTTGACGCTCTTGGCAACTACAGTGGACATCTTAACATGGAATTCCAGACCATTCTCTCTGATATTGACCGGAAGTTCCTGCAGGTCTGCGTTATATTGCCCGAAGTCGAAATTCCTGGTCTCGTAGTCCTCCTGCGAAGCGATCAACAAGTTCCTGATCTCGCTTTCGATAAGTAGCTTTCTCTGGGAGATGTTATTCTGCAGATCAGCGATCCTGATATCATAATCCTCTTTGATCCTCAGAGAACTGAGTCTGGCTTCCTCGAGTCTCTTCTGATACATGGCTGTGTCTTCGAATTCTCCCTTGGGCGGAACAACAAGAGCATCCTTCATGGCTTGGTCTCGTTCCACCCCCAGTTTGGAGGAGTCAACCCTGATATTAAGGAGATCTTTGAGGGCTTTGACTCGTGTGATGATTGCCGGATTGGCGTTCATTGCGATAAAGGCGACTGCTAACAGACAAGCAAAAATGATCTTCTTGGACATAATATTCTCCATTTCTCCGAGATCAGAAATACGGGCTCAGGGCGAGATTAAAATAGAGGGAGGTTCCCATCAGCAAAGCGTTTGTGGAGGGTAATCCGCTTACGGATACGGGTGAGGGTATCGAATACATAGCTTCATCGACCCATTCCTGTACCTCGTTCTTCCTATACCACTGACCGGACATCCAGTTTACCCATCTTAAACCCAGGGAGCCACTCAGATACCATGATTTAGTTATCTTTACGCCGATCTTGGCATAGCCATCCGCGCTGTAAGATATGGGCGAGCTGTGCCAGATCATCCGGTTTCCGGTCGTACTGGAATCGAATTTATTCACAAACGAATAAGTCGTGCCATTCAGAGTATATTCCGGGAAGACCGCGCTCTGATAGGATAGAGCCGCGTGTCCGCCCAGTCCGAGATATCCACGGTACTTGGTCACGGGAACGATAAATCCCACGTTTGCCGCAAGATAATCAACGGACATGCCGATCTTCTTCACGCCATGAGTATAACCCTGCAAGAGCATCGAGTTATCTAAAAAACCCAGCCCAAACATCATTGAAGGCTTTAGCTTGTTTTGATATTCGAATGAAGTACCTGTAGATTTCTTCAGACAGAAGGAGACGCCTTTGAGGTAGCTGACAGCAGGATCAGTTTTGAGAAACCCGTAGAAAGTCACAGGCAGGAGGAAAGCAGAATTCATGTATTTGGCGAAGTAGATCTGTTGTGAACGGAAATCTGAGGTATTGCCTGTCTCAAAACTAAACTTATATTGTGCTATCTGAAAAGGGCTTACAGTGAGATCACGATCCAGTGTCTGCACCCCATTTTTGTTCTTTGCGAGAACATTCCACTTGCCAACCGGAACCACGATCGGTTGGGCTCCGCTATATTCCTTGGCATAAGTCCCGATCCGGTACACTGTCTCTTTGATATTGGATTTCAGGGAAATGAAGCCAAGCTGAGCAGTTGATTGATACTTATATGAAGAGACATACTGAGAATTCGCCAATCCCGTGTCCAGCGCGTAAACAGCGAACTCATAGGGTTTGACCTCTTTCAGTTCCATGATGGGTTCCCAGAGGATCAGGGCGTCCTTTTTGTTGTATATTTGAAGATAGTCTCCGCCCAGGGCGGTTATTTTTTCCCAGGCTGCCGCACCATTGTCCCGCACAAAGATAAAGATATCGTATTTCACACCCAGGTCGAGAGAGGAGAGGTCAAGATTAAACTCGTAACGATTGCCAGTTTGTTTAGCAGAGTAAGTGGTCACCTGTTGGGCGGACATTCCCAGACAAATGGCATATAGTATAAATATAAAAAAGACAGCCTTAGTCCTCAGAAACATGTAGCAAACTCCTGACATAATTCTGGGCGGTCTCTATGGCTTCATTTTAATTATAACCTAACAAACCACCCGGACGCAAGGAACAATGGATCTTCAAATTAGTCAAGATATTTGTTTAATATACTGCTTACCATTTCCATGGCAGAAAATAATCTTTTATCTCCTCATTGTAATACCGATCTGTCATAGTGGCAATGAAATCCCTGACCTGTTCAACCTGACTAAAGCGTTCCAGGTACTCCGGAGCTTTATGATCGAGGAAGTGCTTGAAGATCTTTGAACCTCGGTTGTTGGTCTTGATATCCTCAAGGTATTTATCAAACATCATCTCCATGGTGCGATAAATGATCTGGTTTGATTTCTTGACATTCTCGTCCGTATAGATCCTTCGATAGTTAAAATGCTTAAGATCCAGAAGCTGTTTGGATGTCTCGTCGTCAAATGCTATCCAATCCTGCTCATAGCTGTTGATGATCACACTTTTGATCAGAGTGTCTATGATCTGTGAGTTAGTATTCCCGAGGTATTCGACAGATTCTTTGGGGAGTTCGTCACGGGTCAGGATATTATACCTGATCGCGTCCTCGATATCCTGGCCTATGTAGGCAATAGTATCAGTAATACGCACAACGCAGCCTTCCAGAGTTGCCGGCATCCACTGAACGTTCTTGCCGTTCTTCTTCTGGAAGATATAGTCGTCGATATCCGCTTCTGTCTTGTCTGTGGAAGGTTTAAGCCGGGTGTTGTGGACTTCGCCGTCATGGCTGATTATTCCGTCCCTGACCTGAAACGTAAGGTTGAGACCGCGTCCTTTACTGGAAATATGATCCACGATATGCAGACTCTCGATGTTATGATGAAACAGTCCTATCCCATGATTGGCACAGCACTGGCTGAGAGCGTGTTCTCCATCATGACCAAAGGGAGGGTGTCCCAGATCGTGCCCCAGAGCGATAGCTTCGATCAATTCAGTATTCAAGCCCAGATACTTGCCGATCGTGCGGGATATCTGAGAAACATAGGCAATGTGCAGATTACGATTGGTCATCTCTTCATCAATGAGATTGGTAAAGGAGAAGACTTGTGTTTTTCCGTGATATCTGCGATAAGCTCCGCTATAGAGGATCCTGTCCCTATCGACTGCAAAACGGGAACGCATGTTGTCCGGCACCTCATCCTTACTTCTCCAGGCGTTGGCATCATGAAAAGCTCGGGGACCAAGGTTGCATTCGTGGCGGTTGCGGATCTCTGTAAACACTTTATCAAAACTGTCTTGCATGGATTATTCTCCTTAGATGTCTCTGTCAGAAAATCTAATCCATTATTACCTGTAGGCAAATCAGCGTAGAGATCGTGGTTTTCAGAGCTTTTTCCTGCCTCATGTATCAGTTGTTTTTCCAAACAGGCCAGATCATGATATTTTTCCTCAAACAGGGGTGCCTTGCACAAAGATTTTGCTTGCCAGTGAAAGCTGTTTAGATTTGCCTGCCCTCAGTGCGAAATTTTTGAGGTGTGCCATGATATTTACCTTACCCGATGGAAGGACTTTAGATACTGATTCAATTAAGCAAGTATCTTCGATTAGGGATCTGGGGCAAGATGCCAAGTCCATCGACAGGTGTATCCTGTCGTTTTCTGTCTATCTGAAGGATGGACCCACCATAACGATTAGCGATTATTATCATTACGCGGACTGGGCGGAAGTCAAAAAAAGACTTTCCACGTTGAGAAAAAACCTTGCTGATCTGATCATAAAGGAACCTGCCCAAAGTAAGTAGAACCTGCTGTTTTCCCTATCATCCCCGCCTCGAGTGAACCTATCCTTACCGTACGCCTCCCGTATGCCTCCCGTATGATATCCGTACGAATGTACGAGAGTTGTTGGGCAGGTGTTCGTAGAGGCTTCGGCTTGAGAACAATAAGGAAGTAAGCGAGCCAAACAAGGAGATGTATCACTCAGCCCAAGGTTATAATCAAGCCAGATAGACAAAGAAAAACGGAGCTGAAAGATCAGCTCCGTTTTTATTATATTGTGATATGGTTATTTAACCAGGATGATCCTGCCGGTACTGGTGTGTTTACCGCTACTCATCTTGTAGAAGTAAATACCGCTTTCGACGATTGATCCGGAATTATCCGTGCCGTTCCAGGCGATACTAATATCACCATTCTGATCCGTGACAGGACGATATGACCTGACCATCTGACCTTTGATGTTGTAGATATCAAGTCTGACAGCTTCATTGTTGCCGGCTTTGATGGCTATCGTGGCATTAGTTTTGAAGGGATTTGGGGAAACGCTGACAGTGTAGAGATTGGGATTGGTGACGTCTGAGTTGTCAGAACCGCCAATGACCACAGTGACTACATTGGATGGATCGGATATCATCATCGGGTCGTTGAACAGAGCAACAGCCCAATACTCGTATGTTCCATCCGGTACGTAGGTATCTACGAATGACATGACTGCAGGGTTGGTGATGGTGTTGACCAGCAAACCATTGCGATACACACGATATCCCACGAATCCTTTACCTTCGAAATAATGAGGTCTCTGCCAGGAGCAGGAGACGACATTATCTTCAGTCTCGGCAGCCACAAAGTTCTGCGGAGGCGGCAAGACTTCGATAGGAAGGGTCTGAGCGCTCATTACCAAGGTTCCCGCGGCACCATGCTGATCTCTGGGAGTGATGCTGAAGCACAGAGGGAAGCCAATGTCTTCGACAGCTGTTTTGTAGGTTGCCAGGATTGCGTTGGTTATTGCCTGAGGAGTGTTGTTTACGACTCTGTACCACTGAATAGAAGAAGCGCCTTCTGTGTTGCCATCAGGATCTGTAAAGGTGTAGGAACTGGTAAGGTTCTGATAGACAACGGGAGGACCGCTAACCATTACATCCGTGACCACAGGAGCGGCATTGGCGAAACTGTTCCCTGACATCGGTATAACGATGTTTGGATAGTTCTGCAGATTTCCGGCGATGGTAAGGTTACCTGTGAAGGTACCGGGAGCTGTGGGATTGAAGGTCACCGTGAAGCTCTGATTGTGTCCGCCGGTGATGCTGTAGGTGTTGGGAGTGACGGTGAACGCGGGATTGCTTGAAGTAAGCGTTCCGGTCGCGGTCGCGTCAAAGAAATTGGTCAATGTAAGGGGCAGATTAGCGGTTGCGCCAACAGCTAAATCAGGGAAATTAAAAGACGTCGCGGAAGACGGGCTTGCGCCTGTCAGACCGGGAAGTGAATACTTCTTACCCTGAAGGATCTCTTTGGTGGTGACATTCTGAAGGAAAACGACCAATTCAAGCTTAGCCATGTTCCAGGATGACTGAACCGCGAAGCTAAGGGGGACAACTGTCGATCCACCGGTAGCAAGGGTTACAGGGGTGCCACTCTGACTGGGAACCATCAGGCGGTTAACGTCGTCAACTTCGGTCTGATTTCCCCAAACTTGGGGAATGTCAGTCTCGGTGATCACGGCATGGAGAACAACGTTGGTGTTTGTGTCATCTTCAGGCTTGGCAACGGTGACGTTGATGTTGTACTGAAGACCTGTGTTGGTTCCTTCCGCGGCAAGGGTGTAGTGCGAAGGGATAGCCATACGAGCGTTGACCTTGGGCAGGTAGCTCGAATACATGGACTGACTTGAGCTTCCACCGACTGTGGGATTCAAACCGTCAAAGAAGGCGGTTGGGAATCCTGTGATGTTGTAATAGGTATTACGTGCGTTGGAATAGGTGTTGGCATAGGTATCGCCGTTATGGTTCTCGACGATTGCTACCGGGTGACCATTCGCGAGGAGATCATGAGCTCCCATCGCCGCGCCCGGACAGTATCCGCACCATGTGCCGGTGCCGATTTCGACCACAACGAGTTCACGCGGAAGTGCGCTTAAAAACGACAGCAGCGCGATCAGCGCTAGTATCATAATAATACTCTTGTGCATTTGAACCTCCATTCAGTTTATAATGCTTACTAAGATCACAAATCTGGATTTTCCAATTCTGGAACATCCAGATAATATGTAAAGCAAAAAAACAGCCACGGCTTGAAATAGTTCCGTCAAATATTCGAGAAACAGCGACAAATCACCATTCCTGCCTGATTTGACCCGATATATGACAAAAAGAAAACCGCGGGTATTGAAACCCGCGGTTGGTATGTTATCCCGAGATCGGGATGGATCTTTTAGACCAGGCCTTGGTCGCACATCGCGTTGGCAACCTTGAGGAAGCCGGCGATATTCGCGCCCTTGACATAGTTTGTGTATCCGGAGGCGTCGGTACCATGCTTGTAGCAAGCTTCGTGGATGTCTTTCATGATCTGATGCAATCTGGCATCAACTTCATCACGACCCCAGTTCAGACGCATGGAGTTCTGAGTCATTTCCAGCCCGCTGGTAGCGACACCGCCGGCGTTGGCAGCTTTGCCGGGGGCAAAGAGAACCTTGGCAGCGAGGAAGGTTTCCACAGCTTCAGGGACGCAAGGCATATTCGCGCCTTCGCAAACACACATGACACCGTTCTGCACCAGGAGCTTTGCGTCTTCGCCCAGAAGCTCGTTCTGAGTGGCGCAAGGCATGGCGACATCAACTTTGACTTCCCAGGGGCGTTTGCCGGGGAAGAACTTGGCATTGGGGAATCTTTCGGCATAGTCGATGACACGGTCATTATTAGAGGAGCGAAGCTCGAGCATATAGTCGATCTTCTCGCCTGAGATACCGTCTTCATCGAGGATGTATCCATCAGGACCGGAAAGGGTGACGACTTTGCCGCCCAGTTCAGTGACTTTCTGCGCGACACCCCAGGCAACGTTGCCGAAGCCGGAGACTGCTACGCGCTTGCCGGCAAATGTCTGACCCTTGGTCTTGAGCATTTCTTCGGCAAAATATGTTGCGCCAAAACCTGTGGCTTCAGGACGAACGAGGCTTCCACCCCAATTCAGACCCTTACCGGTAAGGACGCCTGTAAACTCGTTGGCAAGCTTCTTATACATACCAAAGAGGTAACCGATCTCACGACCACCGACACCGATATCACCGGCGGGTACGTCTGTGTTCGGACCGATATGGCGGAAAAGCTCGGTCATGAAGGATTGGCAGAAACGCATGATCTCAGCCTCGGAACGACCTTTGGCATCGAAATCGCTACCGCCCTTGCCACCGCCCATGGGGAGAGTGGTAAGGCTGTTCTTGAAGATCTGTTCGAATCCCAGGAACTTCAGGATGGAAAGATTCACGCTGGGGTGAAAACGCAGACCGCCCTTGTAGGGTCCGATCGCGCTATTGAACTGCACACGGTAACCGCGGTTGACGTGAACTTCACCCTTGTCATCGGTCCAGGGGACGCGGAACATAATGGTGCGTTCGGGTTCGACGATACGTTCGAGGATGTTTGCCTTCACAAAACGGGGGTTACTTTCGTAAACGTCCCAAATGGTCTCGACAACTTCTTGTACTGCTTGCAAGAATTCAGGTTCACCCGGATTCTTGGCTTTGACCTTTGCCATGAATTCATGAAAAGTCATTTGATTCCTCCATGTATATTTTTTTCATTTATAGAGCCTGTTTAAAAGGGCTTGGTTTATTGTCAAGTGTTTCCATTGAGTAATTTTGCCACTCGCGGGGCTCTCAGTCGGTGAGACGAGGGGAAGCCCGAGCCGATCAGGGGTCTCAAATAGAATTTAAAGTCATCAGTGATCCCGTTTCCGGTAGCATTTATATACTCATCTGGCATATGTCTGGTCTTGCGGGCAACGTCTTCAAGCTTCTCCAGCTGGTAATTCACGGAATAGAAGCCTGTACGCTGGATTGAGATCGATCCGTCCATGTTGTACCAGATGGCATAGTGCGCGGCTCTCTCTCCGACTTCTCTGGCTTCACGCTGGTCAACGTCCGAAACGCATCCCATAAATGATCTCTGCAGGTAGCCGAAAGTATCGGAGCGAACTCTCTTGATCTTGAGCTTATCCTTGATCAGATCGCCAAGCAGATCACCCAAAGCTCCCGTGCCGGAAAGCTGCACGTTTCCATGGGCGTCCTTCTCGACGGTCTCGCACAATTTGGTCATCATCGGCACTCCCTGAGCATCCACGATGCCTTCGGAAACCGCAACGACACATCTGCCATACTGGCTGTAAACTTGGTGAACATCTTTGAGAAACTGCTCACGGTGAAACGGTCTTTCTGGCATATAGATCAAGTGTGGCCCATCATCAGGATACTTCTGCGCCAGAGCAGACGCTGCCGTGAGGAACCCTGCGTGACGTCCCATGACCACACCTATGTACACTCCCGGAAGAGCCCTGTTGTCCAGATTGACACCCGTAAAAGCCTGAGCCACGAATCTTGCCGCTGAACCATAACCGGGTGTGTGATCATTCAGGACAAGATCGTTGTCTATCGTTTTGGGGATGTGAATTGCCCGAAACTCATATTCATCCTGATTCGCCTGTTCATTGACGATCCGGACCGTATCCGCGGAGTCATTTCCGCCGATATAGAAGAAATAGCGCGCGTCATGAGCTTTGAGAACCTTGTATATTTCCCGGCAATACTGCTCATCGGGCTTATCCCTGGTCGATAGCAAGGCTGAAGAAGGAGTATCGGCGATCTGTTCCAGATTGTGAGTGGTTTCCTGTGTCAGGTCAACGAAATCCTCATTCACGATCCCATGAACCCCATGCAAAGCGCCATAAACACGTGTGACTTGCGAGAATTTACGGGATTCAAGAGCCACGCCCACCAGAGACTGGTTGATCACGGCAGTTGGTCCTCCACCCTGGGCAACAACGACTTTTCCTTCAAGTTTCATGATAGCTCCTTAGATATCAGGTAATTTTTCTTTTTACCAAGACTAAATAGCAATGTCATCTTGTCCAGAAGAAAATCCTTGCGCAAAACAACCACGTCAAAAACATGGATGTGGAGATGATATGAGTTATATAGTGCTTGCCAGAAAATACCGGCCGCAGACTTTTGCCGAAGTCTATGCCCAGGAACACGTCACAGACATCCTGCAGAACGCGATCCGTACAAACCGCGTATCACACGCGTTTCTGTTCACCGGACCCCGCGGAGTGGGGAAGACCTCCATGGCGCGTATTCTTGCCAAGAGCTTGAATTGCGTGGAAGGTCCGACGGTCACACCCTGCAACAAATGCCACAACTGCCTGGAGATCACTTCCAGCACTTCCGCTGATGTGATCGAGATCGACGGAGCGTCGAACAACGGCGTGGATAACATCCGAGACCTCCAGGGCGAACTGATGTATGCCCCCACAGCTTCGAAATACAAGATCTACATTATAGACGAAGTTCACATGCTCTCCACCAGCGCGTTCAATGCCCTGCTCAAGACTCTGGAAGAACCTCCTGAAAACGTCATCTTCATCTTTGCCACGACCGAACCGAGCAAAGTCCTCCCGACCATCATCTCTCGTTGCCAACGCTACGATTTCAAGCGTATCCCCATCGAAGCGATCGTTGCCAGGATAAAGGAACTGGTCAAAGAAGAGAATATCGATATAGATAACGAGTCGATCTATCTCATTGCCCGCAAAGCCGATGGCGGATTGCGTGACGCTCTTTCACTCCTGGATCAGGTGCTTTCCTATTGTCTGGACAAGATCACTGTCGAGAAGGTGCGTGAGATCTTCGGCGTTTTACCTTCGCAAGTATTCTTCAATATTTTCAGATCCATTCACGATCGGGATGCACGCAAGATCATTGAAGAACTGCACAGCATCTTCGAGCAGGGAACGGAACTTCAGGAACTGATCACCAACATGCTGGATTTTCTGCGCATCGTCTTACTGCGCAAACTAGGCGTCGCTCCCAGCGATGTCAATCCGGATGAATTCAGCCTTTACGATGAGATTGCCGGCATCTTCAGCCAGAATGAACTCATGTATATCATGACCTACCTGGTCCAGACCAAGCTCGATGCCAAAGCCAGTTCCAACCCCCAGCTGATCCTTGAAGTTGTCCTGATCAAGCTCTGCAGAATGGCTGAAATGGACGAACTCTCTTCGATCATTGCCAAGCTGGATTCGATCAAGACCGCTCCTGTGAGCCAGATCTCGCCCAAACCCATTGTTCAGACTCCGGTTCAGAGCGTTTCTGCTTATCGTAAACCGCCTGAAGAAGCTCCTCCGCTACCTCAGGAAGAAACCCTCGAGACCCCTGATTTTAATTTCGAGAGTGTGCAGGCAAACTGGCAACGTCTCGTGGCACGCCTGAAGAGACATAGTAATATGGCAGCCTTAGCCTTGAATAATGCCACCGTTGCCGAAGTACGCGATAACCTGCTAAAGCTCACCGCCGGCACCGTCACCTACGGAGAAACGATCAGCAAATACCAGGAACAGATCCTCAGCAGCATCGAAGATATCTTCGGCAAGAAGGTCAGACTGGAGATAGTTCAGCCGGTAATGGTCGCCCCCATCGCCGTTGAGATCAAAAAACAGAGCGTTACTGACGTATCATCCGGCAACCCTGACGTCGCCAGCTTCATCGAATTGACCAAATCCAAGATCCTCACCCACTGAACCAACTAATCGATCGATTCTAATGACATAAAAATAACCGCCCCGAAAGGCGGTTATTCTTTTGTTGCTAAACTATTGAAGTGATCACATCTCGATCAGCTTGGCCGTCACATATTCAATGTCGTTGAGTTTCTTGATTAACTGATCGATGCCTGTGCCTTCGACTTCGAGGATCACCAGTCCGTCATTGGCGCAAAACTCTTTCGATACTTCGTGCAAACCCAGACGAACTTTGATGCTGCAACCGTACTCGGTCAAAAGGTCCTGTACTTTCACCGCTTCTGTGCTACGATGGTCGATCTTGATCAGAACTACTTTGTAAGTCATAACTTACCTCCTTTTATCAGACTATTTCAAGCGGGGAAATATGGCAAGTAATATTTAGCTGAGAAGATGCCATACACCGCCAAAGAAACCGCACAGGAACATTTAGTATCCCTAGACAACGAAAATGGATAGCACTGCCTTTGAACAACAGCCTCATCCTATACTATTGAGAACGTACACAATAAAACCATTAAGGTCAACATAAAATCACCCTTATTTCACTATAGTTCCCTGAGACACATCTCTAATGATCCCCTAATCATTCCCTAATCATTCCCTAATCGGATTAGGGAATGATTAGGGAATGACAAGTGGAAGATTAAGCATGTGGTAAGTGGAGAAGGGAGAGAGAAAAAGTGAAATTTCCTGATTTTGGTAGACAATCAAAGTGAGGTTACATACTGAAACCAAAAGTAAAGAAGGCAGTTAGATACTATTTAGCATAGAAAAGTATTGTGGTGTATGCGATTGTAGGTGATGGCTTTAGTATAGCCTGAACCCAATTAAGTCAGTTGAACGTTATTTGTAAATACGACGTTCTCACCGGATAGGGGTACAGACGTCACCGT